>JANMSB010000147.1:0-2362 GCA_031388915.1 Pseudomonadota bacterium
CCGACTAACCACTGTTGGCCTGCGCGTTGCTGACATGCGTGGTCCAGCTCGGTTAAGGCGTCGGAGACTTGCAAACGACAGCGATCTAGCCAGGGTTCATGAATTTTTTCGGCCGGCCGAAACACGCGTTCGTAGATTTGCACAATGCCCTTCTCCGCAGCACCGGTGGCCGTGGCCATCAGTTGCAAGGCGTCGCGTCGAGGCTTGCCGATGCGCGGCAGCAGCGCGCGTTCGGGACTCGCTTGTTCATCCAGATAGTCGAGAATGGCGGCGGACTCAAATAGCGACTCGCCGCTATCCAATACCAAGGTGGGTACGCGACCCAGCGGGTTGTATTCGCGAATGCGGTCGAAGTCTTTGCCCACCGACCAATTGGCGTGCTCAAAGTGAAAGCCCAGCAATTTCATGCTGATGGCCACACGCCGTACAAACGGCGAGTCGAACATGCCGATTAACAACATGGCGCGCGCTCCCATCCAGATAACGGAACCTGAGCCTAGCGCGACACTGCACGATTAGGCAATCAGCGCGCGTACCGGCGCAAAACTCCGGCGATGAATGGCCGTGGGCCCTAAAGCGCGCAAGGCTTTTAGGTGGGCGACTGTCCCATAACCTTTGTGTGCGGCCAAGCCATAACCGGGATACTGACGATCAAGATCAAGCATCAACGCGTCACGCGTAGTCTTGGCCAGAATCGATGCTGCGCTGATGGCAGGCATCAGCGCATCACCATCGACAATGGCCTCCGCCGTACAAACAAACGGCAGATCATCCAAACGCGGTAGTTTGTTGCCGTCAACTTGAATATGGACTGCGATGGTTTGGTAGGCAGTGGGCAATTGCAGCGCTTGCAACGCGCGGCGCATGGCTAGAAAAGTCGCCTGCAAGATGTTGACGGTATCAATCTCCTGCACTTCGGCATGCGCCACCGACCACGCCAGCGCTTGACTGCGAATCAGCGGCGCCAATTGATCTCGCTGTTTCTCGGATAGTTTTTTGGAATCGTTCAAGCCGGCAATGGGACGCGTTGCGTCGAGTATCACTGCGCTCGCAGTCACCGGTCCCGCTAGCGGGCCGCGGCCTGCTTCATCGACACCAATGATGAGACGGGTTATGGACACAGAAACTATGCTCGAGTTTTTGCAAGCAACTCAACGATGGCCAGCGCGGCTTGTTGGCTGGCATCGCGCTTCATCTGCTGATGAATTTGCATGAAGCTCGCGTCCAGCTCGGCGCGATCCGGGCGATCCAGTTGCGTCAGAAGCGCCGGTCCCAATACGGCGGCGCGTACCTGTTCGTTGAAAAACTCCGGTACCCACGCCTTGTCGGCCAGCAAATTGGGCAGTGAAAAGTACTTGGCTTTCATCATGCCGAGATACTTCAGTAAGAAGGTTGTGAATCCACTCAAGCGATACGCCACTACCATCGGCCGCTTGATCAAGGTGGCTTCCAGCGTGGCCGTGCCCGACGCCAGCAACACCACATCACTGGCAATCATGGATGCTTGCGCCTGGCCATCCAACAACTGTACGGCATGCGCCACACCGGCGTGCTGTAGCGCCTGCATGAACAACTGTCGTGCTTCTACATTGGCCATGGGCGCCAACACTCGGCAGTTCGGCCGCTGGTGGATCAGCCAAGCAATGGTCTCGGCGAAGTCTTGTGCCAAGCGTTGCACTTCGCCGCGGCGACTGCCGGGTAACACTGCCAGACACAAGGCATCGTCGGGAACATTAAATGCGGCGCGCGCGGCAGCACGATCCGGCTGCAAGGGAATTTGATCGGCTAATGGATGACCAACGAATCGAGACGGTACGCTGTATTGATCGTAGAAGGGTTTCTCGAACGGCAACAGGCACAGCATTAAATCGACGGCGCGAGCAATTTTTTTTACCCGCCCTTGCCGCCACGCCCAGACCTGCGGACTGACGTATTGCACGGTGCGAATGCCGGCAGCTTTCAAGTTGCGTGCGACACTGAGATTGAATTCCTTGGCGTCGATCCCGATATACACATCGGGCGGATTGGCTTTCAGCCGTGCAATTAATTGGCGCCTAATACGCAATATACGTGGCAGATGCGGAATCACTTCAGCGATGCCCATCACTGCCAAGCTTTCGGCCGGTTCCCATGCTTCGCAGCCCGCTTCGATCATGCGCGGACCGGCGATGCCAAAGAAGCTGGCATTGGGTAAATGCGTGCGTAATGCCTGGATCAGCGCCGCGCCCAGGTTGTCGCCGGAGAGTTCGCCGGCAACCAGCGCAATGCGTGGTGCGGCTGCAGCATAATCATGCGGCGCAGTCATTCCTACCGCGCCAAACCGCGTTCACTACGATCCAGAAAATCGACAATGAGCTGCAAC
>JANMSB010000193.1:0-2317 GCA_031388915.1 Pseudomonadota bacterium
CGTCACCGCCTTATCCAAGACTCGGAAGGCATACTCTTGAGTAACATTGGCGAGCATACGTTGCTTGACCTGTGCCTCTATCAAACGATTGATCGCCTCTCGAACCTCCAAAACAGATGTTGATGCAAGTTCTTTTTCTAGGAACCCGATCGAGGCGTCCGCCTGGCTAATGGCCCGTGAACGCATCTCCGCGTTCAGGCGTTGCACGAGCTCATTCGCCCACGCGGCAGCCGCATTACGATCAGTCCAATCAATCTGAAGCGTAATCAACCCAGTTTTTTTATCCCGGCTGACTGATCGGATGCTGTTGTTGAAGTATTTGTAAGCGTTCGACGGAGTCGGTTGACTCACTCCATTCCACTTTCCGTGCGCCGCATCCCACTGACTAGCAAAAAGCACGGGCATCAACTGGTTATCTTCAATAAAGGTGCCCGTGAACTGCCGCGATCCGAGCACGGCCAGAGCCTCTTCAGTTGCGACGTCACCGCTTCCGACATTGATCCCAGCCATAGAGGCCAGACCACCAATTTGCCCGAGCGCGGAACTCAATGACCCGCTCATACTGTTTCGCTCAGCGCTGGCAGATATCAACAGCACGGAAGCGCGATATACCGGCGTAATCTTAAAAGCAGCAACCGTAAATATTGCCGTAGACAAAAGAACGCACCCAATAATCCACCATCGCTTTGCAAGCAATTTGGCAAAAAGCGCGCGGAGATCTATGACCTCCTCATCATATTGTTCTTCCATCTGCGCGTTCATTTAATAGCACCCAGCAATATAAATTTGCATTTGATCCACTGAAACATCACGGTCCGCATGGCATGCGGGCGACGCCGATCGCACTTATCAGCAAGCATGTGTCCAGACCACTTAGCGACGAATCGCATCTTGATTGCCTAGGAACCACCGATACGTTTCGGCAATTCCTGCCTTCAATGAAATGGATGGCGACCATCCCAATCCTTTCAGTCGACTCACATCCAGAAGCTTACGCGGCGGTCCGTCGGGTTTGCTGGTGTCGTACTGGATTCCTCCCTGAAAGCCGACAACATTCCCCACAACCTGCGCCAACTCGGTAATCGACACGTCTTCACCCCAGCCTATGTTGACTAGCTGCTCGCCTTCATATTGCTGCATCAAGAACACGCAAGCCGCTGCGAGGTCGTCAACATGCAGAAATTCGCGGCGTGGTGTGCCTGTGCCCCACAAAGTGACTGCTGCCGCACCAGTCTGCCTGGCTTCGTGAAACTTGCGGATCATCGCGGGCAACACGTGCGAGTTCTCCAGGCTGAAATTATCGCCCGGCCCATAGAGATTCGTCGGCATCGCGGCAATCGCATTGAAGCCATACTGACGACGATAGGCCTGGCACATCTTGAGGCCCGCGATCTTGGCGATGGCGTACCACTCGTTGGTCGGCTCCAGCGGCCCGGTTAACAGGCAATCTTCTGTCATCGGCTGTGGCGCCAGCTTGGGGTAAATGCAACTTGAGCCGAGAAACAGCAGCTTCTTGCAGCCATTGCGCCACGCCGCATCAATAACACTGGTTTGCATCTGCAGGTTGTCGCGAATGAAATCGGCTGGAAAGGAATTGTTGGCGTGAATGCCGCCCACCTTGGCGGCAGCGAGAAACACATACTCCGGCTGTTCGGAGGCAATGAATGCATCTACGGCCGACTGTTGGCGCAAATCCAGCTCGGTGCTGCTCCTGGTGATAATCCGGGCATAACCAGCAGCGGTGAGGTTCCGCACGATGGCAGAACCCACCAGGCCGCGATGACCTGCCACATAGATACGACTAGATTTATTCATGATGGCGATACGTCTTGAAACCTTCACGGGCGACCATGGCATCACGCTGCGCTAGAGCGCGATCCGATGCCACCATCTCTTCGACTAACTGTGGGAATGTGATCTCTGTTTTCCACCCAAGCTTGGCGAGGGCCTTGCTCGGGTCGCCCAGTAGCGTTTCTACTTCGGTAGGCCGGAAGTAACGGGGGTCAATCTTCACGATGACATTTCCTGTCTTGGTATCTACGCCGTGCTCATCCACGCCCTTACCACGCCATTCAATATTCATCTCCAAGCATGCACCGGCACGCTCGACAAACTCGCGTACAGAATGTTGTTCACCAGTGGAAATAACAAAGTCCTCCGCTACCGACTGCTGCAGCATCAACCATTGGGCGCGGACATAGTCTTTGGCGTGCCCCCAGTCGCGCAGCGCATCGATATTGCCCAAGTGCAAACAACTATCTAAACCCTCCTTGATTCGCGCCAGGGCTCGGGTGATTTTGCGGGTAACGAAGGTTTC
>JANMSB010000244.1:0-3717 GCA_031388915.1 Pseudomonadota bacterium
TGTGTCCGCCCTTCCTGTGTGGCAGAACGGGCGGACACATAGGTCCGCCCCTACGTGGTCAATAATGGCTGCCGGCAAGCGTTTCGACCGCACCGTAGACGGCATTCTGTTGTTGGATAAACCACAAGGGATGTCCAGCAACACGGCATTGCATCGCGCGCGTGGTTTTTATCGGGCGCTGAAAGCCGGGCATGCTGGCAGTCTCGATCCCCTTGCTACCGGCATGCTGCCCGTCTGTTTCGGCCAGGCCACCAAGGTGTGCGGTTACTTGCTCAGCTCGCGCAAAACCTATCGAGTGGCGGCTTTGTTGGGTCTTAAGACCGACTCTGCCGATGCGGATGGTGTGGTCATCGAACAGCGTGAGGTACCGGCGTTTGATACGGCGCAAGCCCTCATGGTGCTGGACTCATTTCTCGGTGCCCAGCAACAGGTGCCGCCCATGTATTCGGCGCTCAAACACGAAGGGCGACGATTGTACGAACTGGCGCGCAGTGGCGAAACCATCGAACGCGCGCCACGCGATATTTTCATTGAGCATATTGGCTTGCTGGGTCACAGCCCGAATACCCTCGAATTTGAAGTGCGCTGCTCCAAAGGCACCTACGTGCGTTCTCTGGTGGAAGACATCGCCGCGCGCCTGGGGACGGTGGGGCATGTCACGCTGTTACGGCGTACCCAGGTCGATCCCTTCGACGCCACCCGCATGGTGACCCTGGACAGCCTCGAAAACCGATCGCTGGCCGACCTTGATGCGCTGCTGCAACCGGCCGATGCGGCGCTGACGGCAATGCCGGTCCTGTCGCTGGATGCCACCCGCACTACCGAGCTATTTCACGGTAAGCCATTGACTGGTTTAACCACAGCAGCCGGACTGTTACGGGCTTATGGTCCTGCCGAAGGGGCCGAGCCGCGGTTTCTGGGCATCGTGCAGGCGGATGGGCAGGGGCGGGTGTTGGCGGAACGATTGTTTTCGCCGCCCGCGGTATTAAGCAGGGCGTAGGGCTCGTTACTAAACCAGTACGTAAGATGGTCGCTGGATAGTGAATTAACGTAGGGGCCGACCTATGTGTCGGCCCTTCCGGGAGGGCGCACACACAGGTGCGCCCCTACAAAGAATTCTGCTTGAGCTTGCCGGGGGCGCGGCATAGAATGCGCGCCCTGTTAAATAGACCAAGTGTACGGGCGGCTCACGAGCCACCCATTGAGCAGTTAAAGAGGTTTTGCAGATGTTGTCGAGCGAGCAGAAGAGCAGTGTGGTCACCGAGTATCGTCGCGACCCAGCGGATACCGGATCTCCTGAAGTCCAGATTGCCTTGCTGTCGGCACGTATCAATGGCCTCAGCGAACACTTCGGCGCTCACAAGAGCGACCATGCGTCGCGTCGTGGCTTGCTCAAGATGGTAAACCAGCGCCGCAAGCTGCTGGACTATCTGAAGAGCCGCACTCCTGAGCGTTATCAGGAAATCATCACACGTCTCGGCCTGAGACGTTAACCGAATCGGTTACTACGGGCTGCCTCTTCAACAAGTGGCAGCCCGTTTTTCAT
Organism: Pseudomonadota bacterium; assembly: GCA_031388915.1. Classification (GTDB taxonomy): domain Bacteria; phylum Pseudomonadota; class Gammaproteobacteria; order Steroidobacterales; family Steroidobacteraceae; genus CAILZL01. The sequence continues at coordinate 1,547 of JANMSB010000244.1, forward strand.
TTGCGCAAGCTCCTTCATGAGCCTCTGCACAAACTCATTTGTTAGAAGTTAAAAGCGGCAGGAAATAAACGTGAGCGTATTCAAAAAGAGTTTTCAGTACGGCGGTAGTCAAGTCACCTTGGAAACGGGCGAAATGGCCCGCCAGGCCGATGGTGCGGTGTTGGTCACCATGGGCGAGACGGTAGTGCTGGTGACAGCAGTCGCCAGAAAGCAGGCAGATCCCAACAAGGATTTCTTCCCGCTGACCATCAACTACATTGAAAAGACCTATGCTGCCGGACGTATTCCGGGTGGCTTCTTCAAGCGCGAAGGTCGTCCTTCCGACAAAGAAACCCTGACCGCACGATTGATTGATCGTCCGCTGCGTCCGCTGTTCCCTGAACACTTCTTTAATGAGATTCAGGTGGTCGCCACCGTGGTATCCGTGAACAAGGATATCGATGCCGACATCGCTTCCCTGCTGGGCGCATCCGCAGCGCTAGCGCTGTCCGGCGTGCCCTTCCAAGGCCCGATTGGCGCCGCCAAGGTGGGTTACAAGGATGGTCAGTACATTCTCAACCCGACCAATTCGCAGTTGAAAGAATCGCAGTTGGATTTGGTCGTCGCCGGTACCGCGCAAGCCGTGCTGATGGTGGAATCGCAAGCCGATTGTCTATCCGAAGAAGTGATGCTCGGCGCGGTGGTGTTCGGTCATCAACAAATGCAGATCGCCATCAATGCCATCAACGAGCTCAAGGCCGAAGCCGGCAAGCCCGCTTGGAATTGGCAGCCCGCTGCGGCGAATGCCGCATTAGAAGCCGCAGTGGCTACGCAGGCGCAGGCCGGTTTGAGCGAGGCTTATCAGATCATTGAAAAGCAGGCGCGTTCTACTCGCGTCGGCGAAATCAAGAAGGCCACCGTTGCCGCTTTGGCAGCGGGCGATGCACCGCAGTTCACTGCGGGTGATGTCGGCAAGGAACTGGGCAACCTCGAATACAAAATCGTGCGTGAGCGCATTCTGTCGGGCGCGCCGCGCATCGATGGCCGCGACACCGCCACCGTGCGTCCCATCACCATTCGTACCGGCGTGTTGCCGCGCACTCACGGTTCGGCATTGTTCACTCGTGGTGAAACCCAGGCGTTGGTCGTGACCACCTTGGGTACCGGTAAAGATGCGCAGATGATCGATGCCATCCAGGGCGAGCGCAAAGAGCCCTTCATGTTGCATTACAACTTCCCTCCGTTCAGCGTCGGCGAGACCGGCATGATGGGTTCGCCCAAGCGTCGCGAAGTCGGCCACGGCAATCTGGCGCGTCGCGGCATCTACGCCGTGCTGCCCGACATGACCAAGTTCCCCTATGTGCTGCGCGTGGTCTCGGAAATTCTCGAGTCGAACGGTTCCAGCTCCATGGCCTCGGTGTGCGGCACCAGCCTGGCGTTGATGGATGCCGGCGTGCCGATCAAAGCCCCCGTTGCCGGCGTGGCCATGGGCCTGGTGAAAGAAGGCGAGCGCTTCTCGGTGCTCACCGACATCCTCGGCGATGAAGATCACCTCGGCGACATGGACTTCAAGGTAGCCGGTACGGCGAGCGGCGTGACTGCGCTGCAAATGGACATCAAGATCAACGGCATCACCAAAGAGATCATGGAAGTGGCGTTGACCCAAGCCAAGGCCGGTCGTCTGCACATCCTGGGCGAAATGAACAAGGTGCTGTCCACCTCGCGTTCCACCATGTCTGAATGGGCGCCGACCATCATTACCCTCAAGATCGATCCGGAGAAGATCCGCGAAGTGATCGGCAAGGGCGGTGCGGTGATTCGCTCGATTACCGAAGAGACAGGTACTTCGATCGACATCGACAACGACGGTACGGTGAAGATTGCGTCTGTAGATGGTGCGGCGGGTCGCGAAGCGCAACGTCGCATCGAATTGATTACCGCCGATGTTGAAGTCGGCCGTATCTACGAAGGCAAAGTCGTACGTTTGATGGACTTCGGCGCTTTCGTCAGCATCCTGCCCGGCAAGGATGGCTTGGTACACATCTCGCAGATCAGCAACGAACGCGTCGAGCGCGTCAGCGACAAACTCAACGAAGGCGATGTCGTGCGCGTGAAGGTGTTGGAAGTCGACCGTCAAGGTCGCGTGCGCTTGAGCATGCGCGATGTTGATGGCTAATGTGTAGGGGCGAACC
>JANMSB010000253.1:0-3005 GCA_031388915.1 Pseudomonadota bacterium
CCCTCGCCATCCACATGGGTGGTGATCAAGTTGTTCTTTTGTAATCGCGCCACCTCCGCTTCGTGCACCTGCTTGCCGGCGATTTGCAGAATTCCTGCGATCTCTGCCAACTGGCGATGGTCCGCGATGATCAGCAGCGACAGAATAGAATAATCGGCCTCGTCCAGAGCGCGTGCTTCGAGGGCAGGACGCAAGCGGGCTTTCATCTGCGAGTGCGCGACGGCCAGCAGATGACCTAGGTAGTCCTTGGTGAAGTTCGTGTCCGACTCCTCCATGTCCGCAGTGGGAGCGCTACGCGACGCGGGCTTCTTGATAGCCAGGGCGTACTTGCCACCTTGAAACACCAGCGGTGTACGCTTGAAGTCCTCAAAGTCCAGCACCTCGCCAACGAAGATTTCGTGGTCGCCACCATCGTAGGCAAATGCCGTCCGGCATTGAAAGCGCGCTGAACAGCCCGGCAGCAGCGGCGTGCCGCCCAAGCCGTGTTCCAGTTGAATGCCCGCGAATTTGTCGGCGCCGCGGGTAGCGAACAGGTTGGACAGCGGTTCCTGATCGGCGCCGAGCACATGCACCGCGAAGTACTCCGCATCCTTAAAGGCCGAAAGACTCATAGACGTTTTAGCGAGGCTCCACAGGACCATCGGCGGATCGAGCGACACCGAATTGAAACTGTTAGCAGTGAGCCCGACGTTCTGACCGGCCGAGTCTACGGTGGTGATAATAGTCACGCCGGTTGCAAAAGCGCCGAACGCGTCTCGTAGCAAACGAGTATCAGTTTTCTGCAGAGCGGTCATTTGGCCTCCACTGGGAATTTTGTATACGGGCAATGCTGTGGGCCGCAATCACTTAAGCGCCGATAGCAGCGGCTTATGCGCGGGCAGTAGTAGGGTGGCAATCGTTCCGGACCCGCCGAACGGCACAGTCGCCGCAGCACCTGTGCTGCTGCCTCTGAGTATTGTTCAAAAGATCATAGCGCCCTTCCTACATGGCGGCCGGAGTTTTCGCATTGTGGAAGATAGGATTTGAGCGAAGTAAGCGCGTTATACGAGATGGGAACGCGCTCTTTAACGTAGAGGGCGATAGTCGAACTGCCTTGGCCCCACCAAAGCCGTCTGGCCCGGTGTTGTCTTCTGCAGACTCGCCTCTTCGACATCGTTGCAGTTGTCGGATAAGGCGTGCCGCATACGCGGGATCAATTACTTGCAGACCAAGCCTCGCCTGGATAGCAAACGACGCTTATCCAGCGATTCCCAAGCATACGGCTCGCCGGCTCTACTCACCTGTGAACTGTGGTTGGCGCTTTTCACGAAAGGCATTAACGGCTTCCTGATGGTCCTTGCTGCGCTGTGTGACCAGCTCATAGTCAAAGGACTTCTCGAGGATCAGACCCATGAGGTGCTTTAGCCCGATATTGATGGACAGCTTGGTGTACTGAATCGCGCGTGATGCGCCGGTTGCCAGCCGCTGCGCCCATTTATCGACGACACCATCGAGATCCTCAGGCGCCACGGCACTGTTGATCAAACCGATCTGCGCCGCTTCCTCACCTGTGACCGGATCACCGGTGAACAGAAACGCCTTGGCTCGAGCATAGCCAACCAGCGCTGGCCAGATGACGCAACCGCCATCACCGGGCGCGAGGCCGATGTTCACGTGCGGGTCGGCGATTTTGGCGCGTTTCGTCGCAATGACGATATCGGAAAACAAGGCCAGGGTGGCACCGAGCCCGATCGCCGCGCCGTTGACTTTGGCAATGATGGGCTTGGGGCAGTCGAGCATCGCATACAGCATGCGCTTGCCCTTTTCCGTACCATCGCGAAAGAACTCAGGGTTCTCAAGACATGTCTGCATAACTTCGATGTTGCCGCCGGCGCTGAACGCACGCCCGGCACCGGTAATCACCAAGACTTTCGTCGCTTCATCCGCCGCAACATCGGTGAACAGTCGATCGAGATCGTCCTGCAGCTCACCGTCGATCGCGTTCATCGCGTCGGGCCGATTGAGCGTGGCGTGCAGCACGCCGCCGTCTCTCCGGAATGTGATGGCTTGGTAGTCGGAAAAATTCATAATCGCCTCTTAGGTCCGCGTCACTCGGCAAATTCAAATATCACGCCGAGGTTGGCTTCGGCCGGCACGGCGATCGTGCCTGGCGCACCCCCGGGAATGGTCGGCAAGCCGCGCTCGGTAAGGTGGCGTTTCGCTTGGTCGATGTTGCTGACGCCAAACACGGTGGAGCGGATGCCGTCGCCGTAGCGATGTAGGTGGCGGGCCAGCTCGCCGTCGCCAGTGGGCGTGAGCAGCTCGACGACGATGTCGCCAACCTTCAGCCCGACGGCCCGGGCGTTGATATTGGGCCGCTCGGCTTCATAGACCGGCTCGCCGCCGAGGAAGCTCTGCATGAAGGCGGTCGCCGCCGCGATGTCGTGGACGGCGTGGGTGTAGCCTTTCTGGCCAGTGAGGCCGAAGGGCAGGGAGCGCCAGTATTCGGCCGGCTTGAACTTGCCGCCGAGCAGCGGCCAGTTCCATTCGTGGAAATCGTCGTGAAAGAACTCGTAGGAGGCGCCGAATCCATCCGCCGGGTGGGTGTGCAGAGCGTATGCAGGATTACCGTTGACGTCGCTCGCGTAGCGGGTTTCGCGAACGATGCGCATCTCGTGGTCGGCGACCGCCTGACGCACCACGTCCATGTCGGCCTGATACTCCACGCCAAGGTAATGCGGGCCATAGCGGGAGTTCAACAGGTACACACTCGGAACGAACAGCTCGAACAGGACGCGTCCCGTCTCGACCAGGCAGGCGTGATACTCCGGCTTCGGGATGTCGACGACCAGCTCGGCATCGTACTTCTCTTGAAAGTGCTGCACGCTTGCATCGAAGTCCTGCAGCACAACATTCATGTGGTTCAAGCGAACCGGTCGGATAGTAGTGACCAAAGCTGCTCCCCTGAAATTTACCAACGGCACACACCGGTCGGACCAGCGCGCCCTGGGCGATCTTGCAAGCCG
>JANMSB010000306.1:0-2252 GCA_031388915.1 Pseudomonadota bacterium
GATAGTTAGACCCCGCGCAAAAACGCCACTTTATTAAATAAAATCATATACTTAACTTGGTAACACTATTGACAGTCCAGTGCATTTCAGTCTGACCATTCCGCACCATGAAGTTAATCCGTGAAGTTACATAGACGGTCTCGCTTAATCCACCGGACGCCCAAGCGTGCGTATTTGTTTGGCCTGTTGAAGCGGATTTCTGCTCAAGAACCGCTATCGGCAAGAGCAACAACGCGATCGCAGAGCACCTCATGAACTGCTCCATTAGTTCCGCCTCGCCGCAATAATTCGAACGCCTTGCCTTTACTGGTCAAAACGATCGGTTACAGATTCAAGACCGTACTTCGTGTCTTGACGATCTTCCTGGCAACAGCGACTCAAGCGATCGATCCGCTTCACATTAAATACCTCATCGCGAATGTTGGGTCTTGGGATAATTGGGTAGGTGAAGTTCCGTACAGATATTGGGTTTGCTGAAGCCGCATACTTGAACCCGTTTTACTCTACTCAAATAGCACGCATTTGTCCGAGGAGAAGCGCCATGAGGGGGATAGATGCAGAGCCGGTGTTTCTGTCTCCTTATGCAGGCGCACGAAAACTGGAGAGACATACTTTATTTCTGGCGCTGTTCTTCAGCACATGCCCCGCCACATTCGCGCAGAACTATCCCAACAGGCCAGTGCGAACGTTAGTGCCGCTCGCAGCCGGCGGCGGCATGGATACCGTGACACGAGCCTTGTCGGCAAAACTGGGCGAAGCGTTCGAGGAGACGTTTATCGTCGATAATCGTCCCGGTGCGGGCAGTCAGGTCGCGCTGGAAATCATGTCAACAGCCGCCCCCGACGGCTACACGCTGATGATGATTAGTGCGACCACGGTGGTGCATCCACTGCTGTATAAATCGCGTTTCGATATCGTGCGCGATTTCACGCCGTTGTCGCAGGTGACGGCACAGGGCTATGCCCTGGTGGTACATCCGTCGATCGCCGCGAACTCGGTGGCAGAGTTCGTGCAGTATCTCAAGGTCAATCCGGACAAGATTAATTTCAGCTCATCAGGTATCGGCAGCCTGATTCACATGAGTGGCGAATTGTTCAAAATTGCAACCGGCACGCGCATGACACATATTCCCTACAAGGGCATGGGCGCGGCCTATACCGATCTGGTCGGCGGGCAGGTGCAGTCGTCGTTTCCGACAATCATTTCATCCCTGGCACATATCACCGCCGGCCGCCTGCGTCCGCTAGCGGTCACACCCGGTAGCCGTGTACCGGCATTACCAAATGTACCAACCTTTATCGAAGCCGGCGTTAAGGGCGTAGTCGTCGTAAATTGGTATGGCTTGATCGCTCCCGCGAAAACGCCGGCGACCATCGTCAATCGCCTTGTCTTGGCAGTTAACAAGGCCATGAAGGCACCGGAGATGGCGAAGAGCTTGCGTGCGGAAGGCTCCGAGGCGATTACAGGTACGCCCGCCGCATTTTCCGCTCACATTAAGGCCGAGCACGCCCAGTGGAGCCGCGTGGTGGAAGAAGCCGGTATACGCGGAAACTAATGGCTTAGCCGCGTGCTTGCGATATGCAATAAAACCGTGATCGGCAAGTCAGGAAATCCCTAAAACTTGATCTACGAGGAAAAGATGAAAATCAATACCAGTGTATTCGCAGCATTCTTGACCATAGGAATCACCTTACCACTACATTCGGCTGCACAGCATTGGCCCGACAAGAATGTACGCATTTTGGTCCCCTTTCCACCGGGCGGTGGCACCGATATACAAGCGCGCTTGCTCTCCAACGAATTCCAGAAGCGCATGGGCCAGAATTTCATCGTCGACAATCGGACCGGCGCCAGCGGCATTATCGCTGCCCAACTTGCCGTGGAGTCCCCCGCGGACGGCAGCACCATACTTTTCACGTCGGGCAGCATATCCGTGGTCGCCACACTACTCGCCAAGCAACTAAAGTTCGACGTACACAAGGACCTGCAGCCGGTCAGTTGGATTTCCTCGACGCCGCTGGTGTTGTCACTGCACCCGAGCGTGCCGGCGAAATCGGTTAAGGAACTTCTCTCGTGTGAGCCAAGCGCAGACGCCATCATCCAATTGTCGTAAGCATCATTGCCAATGCGCACCACGCCAGCATGTTGGGTGCGGTCTGCGTCCACTTTGGGGTCTTGATCGTAAAAGCCCAGTTTTCTGCGGACTATTTCAATATCAGAAAATTTACCTGTTAAAAACTGCCAGCCAGGCC
>JANMSB010000387.1:0-13041 GCA_031388915.1 Pseudomonadota bacterium
CTGGACCAAGCGGAACGAGCGACAGCAACACATGCACGAGGGTGGCGTTCACGCATCGGGTGAATTAGATAACGAATCGACAGGCCGGCCGGACAGTGTGTTGGCGAACCCGTGATTGACATCTCGGTGGTGCGCCTCGTCGGCCCGCACTACCAGCACCACGTCGCGTAGCGTCGCATCGTCGGCCAGTTTCCAGTAGCGCCGCGCGATCGGCGGTGCCGGCACGTTGACCGCGCGGCCGGCATCGATCTCCGCCAAGTACTGCGTATAGCTGAGCACGGCCTCCTCCTCGAAATAGCCTACCAGCCGGTGTGCCGTGCGGCGCGACACCAGGTACAGGCCAAAGAACCCGAGAAAAAAGACCCACTGTGCGACCAGGACGAGCGCGCGTTCCAGGCCGGTCGGCTTGGCCAATTCTATGAAGGTCATCAGGTGCATGCGCTCGTTCTCGGCCTCGTCCATCAAGGTGCGGATCCAGCCCTCATCGTCGACCATGCGGCGCAGACAATGCAGATGCGTGGCCATCGCGCCGACCATGCCCGGTACCGCCGCTATGGTCTCCAGGACGATGGCTCGGTGGCCGTAACGCTTGGCAAAGAACGTATCGGCGAAGAAGCGCAACAACCGCGTGGCACCCAGCGCAAAACGGTCTGAACCATTTCGCGGCGACTGATGCGGAGATGGCGGTGTGGGGTCCACCTCAGCCCCTGATGAAGCGGCTTGAGCGCCCCCGCGAGGGGCAGAGCAGGCAGTGAGAATGGGATTCGTCAAGTCAGCGCTCGAGGAAGTCGAGCAGGTCCTTGGTCAGCCGCTTCTTGTGGGTGGCGAACAGGCCGTGTGGCGCGCCTTTGTACTCAACCAGCGTGCTGTCCTTGATGCGCTTGGTCGCCAGGCGGCTGGAGGCATCAATCGGCACCGTGTTGTCTTCAGTGCCGTGAATGATCAGCGTAGGCACATTGAACGCCGGCAGATCGGCCCGGAAGTCGGTGCTCGAGAACGATTTCAGGCAATCCAGCGTGGCTTTCAGGCTGGACTGCATCGCGACGCTGCGCGCCCACTCGATCAACGGCTCGCTGACCGGATTCGGTTCCGATCCGGCATTGAAAAATTTCCTGAAGAAGCCGGACAGGAACTTCGGGCGGTCCTCGTTCAGTGCGCGGGCCGTATCGTCGAATGTGGCCTGGTCGGTGCCACTCGGGTTGTCGGCGGTCTTCAATCTGAACGGCAGAATCGACGACACCAGTATCGCCTGCGACACGCCCTTACCACTGTGGCGCGACATGTAACGCGCAACTTCACCACCACCCATCGAGAATCCGACCAGCACCGCATCTTTCGCACCCGTCTGTTGAATCACTGCCGCCAGGTCGTCGGCGAGCGTGTCGTAGTCGTAGCCGTTCCACGGCTGCGACGAGCGGCCGAAACCACGACGGTCGTAAGCGATTGCGCGGTGGCCGGCGTTGGCAATGGCCATCGCTTGGTCGTCCCAACTGTCCGCAGACAGGGGCCAGCCGTGGATCAGGATCACGGGTCGACCCGTGCCCCAATCCTTGAGGTGGAGCCGGGTCTTGTCGGTCGTGGTGATGTAGTCCATGGGATCCTCTTCGGTGAGATGAACGCGCGGCGCCTGCGAACTGCCGCTGCGACAGTACGAGCCTGGGCGATCTTTGCGGGACGGGCGCTGCGCCGTCTATGCGCCAGCGCACATGGCCTGGGGGTGAGCGCGCGGGGCCATCGATGAGCTGCGTAAGGATTTTCCAGTAACGCCGTGGTTGCCGCGCGCCATGGGGCAGTTGCAGCAAGTGTGATTGGTGGGCGCGCCTGCGGACGTGGGTGGTGGTTATGCCGCGCTGGAGTCGCAACTATCCGATGTGGCGCTGGATGAGTGATGCCAACTATCGGCCCAAGGCGTTGTCGTTTATTACCGCGGCCAATGTAGGCGAGTTGGTTACGGAGTCATAATTGTCGGTCTATAAAAAAGGCGCCGATCTTGCGATCAGCGCCTTGTTATCGACGGAAAATCTCCGTGCTTACTTAGCCGCTTCGCTGGACGAAGACGAGCTAGAGGTAGCTGCCGCTTCCTTCACTTCGATCTTGGCGGTCTTGCGCAGATCTTCCAGATACTTTTCGATCTTTTTGTTTTTCACGATGCCTTCAACTTGCGGTTTCACATCGGCCAGGGGTGGTGGCGAGGGCGCGCGGGTCTCTTCCAGCTTGATGATGTGGAAGCCGTACTGGGTTTGCACTGGGGCTTCGGTCATCTTGCCGTTTTCCAATTGCGTGATCGCATCGCCGAATTCCTTGACCATGCTGGATGGTGAGAACCAGCCCAGGTCGCCGCCATTGGCGCCAGAACCGGGGTCCTTGGAATGCTTCTTGGCCAGCGCCGCGAAATCAGCGCCGCCTTTCAGTTGCGCGGTCAACGCGTCGGCTTCTTCCTTGGTGGGCACCAGAATATGACGCGCATGATATTCCTTCGGCATGGCGGCAAGCTGCGTGTCGTACTCGGCTTGAATCTCGGCGTCGGTGACCGGATTCTTTTCGGTGTACTGCTTGACCATGGCATCGCTAAGGATGTTGGTGCGCCACAGGCTCAACTGCAGGGCGGCATCGCCTTGTTTGTCCACGCCGGTCTTGGTGGCTTCGGCGGCCGCTACATGCATGCCGATCAAACGATCGGTCAATTGCTTGCGCTGTTCGGGCGTCAGTTTGTCGCTGGTGATGCTGCCGTTGCTGATGGCAGTGACGAAAGCGTCGAATTCCTTGGTGGAAATTTGTTCGCCGTTGACGGTGGCAAACAGTTCCTCGGGTTTCACTGCCCCGCCGCCCTTGGAACAGGCGGTAGTGGCGGCAGCAGCGACGGCGAGCGCGAGCAGGTAGCGGTATTTCATGTTGTGCCTTTGTTGTCCAGAGATGTGTAATACGAAGTAACGAAGCAATATCGAAACGGTCTTTGAATCGAAAAATTAACGTTGAGCTTCTTCCGGCGTTTGCGCAGTGATGCCCAGAGCGTGAATATCGGTTTGCATCAAGTCGCCCAGGCTGCGATACACCAACTGATGTCGGGCAATCGACCGCAAGCCGGCGAACTGAGTAGAAACGATGCGCACGCGGTAATGACCGTGACCGCTCTCGGCGCCAGCGTGGCCGGCGTGCAGGTGGCTTTCGTCCTCCAGCTCCAGGCTCAGCGGTTGCAGCGCAGCGGTTAAGCGCGCGCGGATCATGTCATATCGTTGTTGTGACATAGGTTAAGAGACGTTAATTGGGGGGTCCGCCCGACGCCTTGGCATCTGCATCGCTGTCCTTTGGCAATTTGCCGGCTAGCCATATGCCTTGCAGGATGACGAACGCCACGGTCAGGCCGATCATGCCGAACACTTTGAAATTCACCCAGGTGGCTTCGTCGTATCGGTACAACACCAGGATGTTCAGCGCGCCCATCAGTACAAAAAATCCCACCCATATCCAGTTGAGCGTACGCCACAAGCGTTCTTCCAGCGTCAACTGCTGACCGATCAAACGTTGCACCAGGGTTTGCCCACCGAAATACGGCGCTACCAGAAAGCCGAGCGCGAACAGCCAATTCAGCACCGTGGGTTTCCATTGGATAAATGCTGTGTTGCGCACCAGCAGTGTCACGCTGCCCAGCACCAACACCAGTAGCGTGGAGATCAGCATCATGGTGCTCACCTTGCCGGTGCGAAACCACTGCACGGCGGCTTGAATCGCCACCGCCGCCATGATGGCGGCCGTGGCCACATAGATGCCGCCGAGTTTGTAGGCGACGAAAAAGGCCAGCACGGGTAGAAAGTCGAATAACAGTTGCATGAATGATGACGCGAACCAGGATAAAGGCCGCGTATCATACGTGAAGCAACCCGCGGCTGCGCCTGCGGGTGTTTGCTGACAGGTAGGAGCGGGTCAGGGGCCGCTCCTCCTACGGGCCCAGCCTCTAGGGTCTGTTAACAGACCCTAATGCCGCAACACTACAAAAAATGCCTAGCACCTATCTCGAGATACACCCAAAAAACCCGCAGCCGCGCCTGATTCGTCAGGCCGTGGATATCATTCGTGAGGGGGGCATTGTGGTGTACCCCACCGATTCCTGTTACGCCCTGGGCTGTCACATCGGCGATAAAGAGGCTATGGAGCGCATCGCCCGCATTCGCGATACCGACAAGCACCATCATTTCACCCTGGTATGCCGCGACCTATCGGAAATCGCCACCTACGCCAAGGTCAGCAACCAGAATTACCGGCTGCTAAAAGCGCATACGCCGGGCGCTTATACGTTCATCCTGCCTGCCACCCGCGAGACCCCCAAGCGCCTGCAGAACGAGCGTCGCCGCACCATTGGCATCCGGGTGCCGGATCATCCGGTGCCGTTGGCGCTGCTCTCGGAATTGAACGAGCCGCTTTTGAGTTCCACCCTGCTGCTGCCGGGGGACGAGCTGCCCATGACTGACGCCCGGGAAATCCAGGAACGACTTAACTATCAAGTGGATGCAGTGCTGGATGGTGGCAATTGCGGTTTCGAGCCGACCACCGTGGTCGACCTGGAAGGCGCGGCGCCGGTGGTGGTGCGGCAGGGCCGGGGCGATCCCAGCCCGTTTTTGTAGGGGCGGACCTGTGTGTCCGCCCGCTTCTAGGTGCATTGCAAGACGGGCCGACACACAGGTCGGCCCCTACATAGCCGTGCTGCCGGCAGACCGAACCCCTATAATCGCGCCCCTCATTTTTTGAATACTGAAAAGGATGCGGTCGGGTGGCCTCCAACCCCACCTGCCGCAGGGGTCCAGCTTTGAGTTCACCAAACGCGAATAGCAGAATACTGTCGGGCATGCGCCCCTCGGGCGAACTGCATCTGGGCAACTACCACGGCGCGCTCAAGAACTGGGTAGAGCTGCAATACCAGTACGAAAGCTACTTTTTCGTCGCCGACATTCACGCCCTGACCACCGGCTACGAGGACACCACGCAGTTAGAACAGCGCGTCTGGCGCATGGTGGTGGATTGGCTGGCGGCGGGTCTGAACCCGGCGGCGTGTACGATCTTCATTCAATCGCGCGTGCCTGAGCACTCCGAGCTGCATCTGCTGTTGTCCATGGTGACGCCGCTGAGCTGGTTGGAACGTGTGCCCACTTACAAAGACCAGCAGGAACAGTTGAAAGACCAGGATCTGGCTACCTATGGGTTTCTGGGTTACCCCCTGCTGCAAAGCGCAGACATTCTTCTCTACAAACCCGAGTTCGTACCGGTGGGTGAGGATCAAGTCGCCCATGTGGAAATCACCCGTGAAGTGGCGCGTCGTTTCAATTTCCTGTTCGGCCGCGAAACCGATTTCGAAGCCAGGGTGGATAAGGCGCTGAAAAATCTTGGCTCGCGCGCCAAGCAATATCGCGAGCTACGCAAGGCCTATCAGGAACAGGGCAACGCTGAGTCGTTGGCCAAGGCGCAGGCGCTGCTGGAAGACAACACCCGTCTGACGCTGGCGGATCGCGAGCGTCTGCTGGGATATTTGGAAGGCACCGGTCGCACCATCCTGATTGAACCGGATGCATTGCTGACGGCCACGCCGAAAGTGCCGGGCCTGGATGGCCGCAAGATGTCCAAGTCCTACGGCAACACCATCGGTCTGCGTGAAGATCCGGACAGCGTCGCCAAGAAATTGCGTACCATGCAGACCGATCCGGCGCGTGTGCGGCGCACCGACCCGGGCAATCCCGAGCAATGCCCGGTGTGGGATCTGCATAAGATTTATTCCGACAACACCACCCGCGAATGGGTGCAAACCGGCTGCCGTTCCGCCGGCATCGGTTGTTTGGATTGCAAGAAGCCGCTGATCGACAAGGTGGTGACTGAAATCAGCGCCATCAGGACACGTGCCCAGGAATACGAAGAGAATAGCGACCTAGTGCGCGGCATCATTGCGGAAGGGTGTGAAAAAGCGCGCGATGTGGCGCGTCAAACCCTAGACGAAGTGCGTCAGGCCATCGGCATGAATTATCGATAACCACCGTGCGCTAGGCGCGGGTTTGATGGTGGCGGGTTTTAAACCCGCCACTACACGTATTAAGAGATCGAATGAGCTCCGAGCTGAAAAACGTGGCAGAAGAATTAACCAATAGCGAGGCTGAACGGCAGGCGCTTGCCGAAGCCGTGGCTGAAGTCACAGTCGACGTGGGGGCGCCGGTGGTGCCGCAGCAAACCGAAATGCCGTTTGCCATGGTGGATGGCGAGCCCTATACCGAAGTGCCGCGCGATTTATACATTCCGCCGGATGCCTTGCAGGTATTTCTCGAAGCCTTCGAAGGTCCGCTGGATCTGTTGCTGTATCTGATCCGCAAACAAAACATCGACATTCTGGATATTCCCATTGCCGAAATTACCCGGCAGTACATGGGTTACATCGACGTGATGGAAAACTTGCAGTTGGAGTTGGCCGGTGAGTATTTGTTGATGGCGGCCATGCTGGCGGAAATCAAATCGCGCATGTTATTGCCGCGCGCCAAGCGCGAAGACGGTCAGGAAGAAGACGATCCGCGTGCCGAGCTGGTGCGACGCTTGCAGGAATACGAGCGCTTCAAGAAAGCCGCCGACGATTTGGACAAGCTCAAGCGCATGGAGCGCGACGTGATGCCGGCGATGATTGAGATGGTCGAGCGGCGCGTGGTGCAATTGCATCCGGAAGTCACGCTCACCGAAATGCTCAAGGCATTTCAGGAAGTGGTGCAGCGTTCCTCGCACTTCACTCATCACCAGATTCAACGTGAGCGTTTGTCGCAGCGCCAACGCATGGCCGAAATTCTGGCCATGCTGGCAGATGCCGAGTTCGTTGAGTTCGTGCGTCTGTTCAAACCCGAAGAAGGTCGCATGGGCGTGACCGTCACCTTTATTTCCATTTTGGAATTGATGAAGGAAGGCTTGCTCGACATCGTGCAAGCCGAGCCGTATGCGCCTCTGCATGTGCGCAAGGCCGGCGGACGCCGTACTGCACCAGCGGCCGCGGCCGATGGCGACGCGGACAACCAAGCGGCATTGGCGCAGCCGGAATTGCCCGATGAAAATTTGCTCGACGATGAATCGGATGAACCCGTGGCCGAAGCCACGCTCGCCGACGACGCGAGTTCACTGCAGCCCAATGTGCAGACCAGTACTGTGCCAGAGACGGAATGACCGCCGATGAACGAACTAGAAATGAAATACTTGTTTGAAGCAGCCCTGCTGGCGGCCGGTCGTCCCTTAACCACGCAACAGTTGGCGGAGTTGTTTGACGAACGCGAGCGGCCCAGTCTGGAACAAGCGCTGAATGCGCTGAATGCGTTGCGCGAGGATTATCAGAGCCGTGGCCTGGAGCTGGTGGAAGTCTCCAGCGGCTGGCGTATTCAGGTGCGTAATAGCTGCATCGATTTTGTCTCGCGTCTGTGGCAGGAGCGGCCGTCGCGTTATTCGCGCGCCTTGTTGGAGACGCTGGCGTTGATTGCTTATCGACAGCCGATTACGCGCGGCGAGATCGAAGAGATTCGCGGCGTGGCGGTCAGCACCACCATGATGCGCACCATGCATGATCGCAATTGGATTCGCGTGGTTGGCCATCGCGAAGTGCCGGGCCGTCCGGAAGTGTTAGCGACCACGCGCGAGTTCCTCGATTACTTCGGCTTGAAGAATTTGGATCAATTGCCGTCGCTGGCCGAATTGAAGGATGTGGAAACCATCGGCGTGCAGTTGGAGTTCAATACTGCGGATGCCGCGCCGAGCGAAGTGCAGTCAGATGATGCCGAGTCGGATAACGCGGCAGCATCCACCCCAACAGAAACCATTGTGGCTGCCGACGAGGCCACCGCGCTCGAGCCTGCTGCCGACTTGCAAGTGCAGTAAGGTATGTCGGAACGCATACAAAAAGTATTGGCGCAACACGGCATAGGCTCACGTCGTGAAGTAGAACGTTGGATCGTCGAAGGCCGCATTCAAATCAATGGCGTTACTGCCAAAACCGGTGATCGCTACGAGTTGAGCGACCGCGTGTTGTTGGATGGTAGGGACATCAGCCGACGCTTGGAGCATACGGTCGCTGTACAGGTTATTGCCTATCACAAGCCGCAAGGTCAGCCCATTGAGCGTCCCTCTGTGCCACGGCAATCGGCTGACGGCAGCGAATATCCAATAGAAACGATCGAAGAGTCCGCCGAAGAACGCTTGCCGGTGCAACGCGGTTCGCGCTGGGTGCCCATCAATCCCATGCACCCCGGCGACAGTGGTCTGCTGTTGTTTACTAACGATGGCGCGCTCTCCTATGCGCTCACCCGGCAGAAAAAGAAAATCCCCACGACCTACATGGTGCGTGTGCATGTGCGCGGTGGCGTGGCCGCTGCACCGGTGCTGCCCACCACGTTGCGATTGGACGATGAGACCATCGAGTTCAGCGAAGTCTCGGTCAGCAGCAGCGCGCCGGAAGGCGAGGGCGAGGCCGGGAATATCTGGTACAAGGTCGTTATGCCGCGCGCCGATAAACGCGCCGCGGTGCGTGCCTTGTTCGTCAGCCACGACCTCACCGTCAGTCGCATGATGCAAGTGGCCTTCGGCGACATCGCCCTGACCAAGGAAATGCCGCGCGCGCGTCATGTGCCGCTCAAGCCGGTGCAGGTGGCAAGTTTGTATGCCTTGGCGCAACTGAAAGCACCAGTGGAGTCGAGTGCTGCATTCGCTACCAAACGCAACTCGAGCCGGCACCCTCGCAAAGATCCGAGCGAGCCGGTAGAAATACCCACACTAACCGCCTTGGAAGCGCGTGCCGCGACCCGTGCGCGCCGCCCCGCACGAGTAAGTCACGCAGCGACCGAGGCGCCGCGACCACGCGGCCCACAACAGCGGGCAGCACTACGGCGCGGCGCAGGCGGTGGTTCGAATCGCCCATCGCGTCCGGGGGCTGGCAAGCCTAAGCGCTGAAAAAGTTGATTTATCTGTCATTTCGAACGCAGTGAGAAAACTTTCTGTGTCTGGATATCTGGCTATCAATCACCGGCAAGATTTCTCCCGGAGTTTATCCTGAGCCTGCCGAAGGGGTCGAAATGACAACTTTGAGTTAAGCAGCCAAAAATCACTCACAGCAATGAGTTGGTGAACATGCAGCGCTTCGTACTGACTTTATCCTGTCCTGATCGCAAGGGCATCGTGTCCGCAGTGGCGACCTTCCTACTGCAGCAACAATGCAACATTGTCGACAGCGCACAATTCGGTGATGCGGGCAATCAGCTGTTTTTCATGCGCGTGTGCTTCGCACCCGAGCGCAGCGCGCAGGTTGAAGCGATACGCGAGTTGTTCGCACCCATCGCGCTGGAATTTGCCATGCAATGGGCAATTCGCGATGCGGCCGTCAAACATCGAGTGATGGTGCTGGTGTCAAAATTCGGCCACTGCCTGAACGATTTGTTATATCGCCATCGGATCGGCGCCTTGCCCATCGAAATTTCCGCCATTGTTTCCAATCATCGTGATTTCTATCAGTTGGCTGCGTCGAACAACATTGCCTTCCACTACCTGCCTGTCACCAAGGACAACAAACTCAAGCAGGAGCAAAAACTGCTTGAGTTGTTTCAAGAGGAGCGTTGCGACCTGGTGGTGCTGGCGCGTTACATGCAAATTATGTCGCCGCAGTTGTGCGCGCAACTCAAAGAACGCGCCATCAACATTCATCACTCCTTTCTACCCAGCTTTCAGGGTGCCAAGCCCTATCAACAGGCGCACGATCGTGGCGTCAAACTCATTGGCGCCACCGCGCACTACGTTACCCAGGACTTGGATGAAGGTCCGATCATTGAGCAAGACGTGGCGCGTGTGGATCACGCCATGAGCGCTGACGACTGCGCGACTGTCGGCCGCGATGTGGAGTGTGCGGTATTGGCGCGTGCCGTGAAGTGGCATGTTGAACATCGCATTCTGCTTAACGGCACTCGCACGGTCATTTTCAAGTAGGGCGCAAGCGCTATTGCGCCTTAACATGAATGGCACTTACTTAAGCCATCAATGTCAGGAAGCGTCCCTTCCCCCGTTCGACGGGGGAAGGACAGGATGGGGGCAAAGCTCAGATGCTGCAGGCTTTTGAGGTGTCGGAATGCCCCCCCACCCCAACCCTCCCCCGCAAGCGAGGGAGGGAGCTTGTACGGCTTAAGTAAGCGCCATTCGCCTTAACATGGGTCAGAACCTCGGAGTGCTCATGAACACTGGTCTAAATCGAACTGCCAAATTTTGGTTTGCCGGTTTAACGCTGGCAGCTATGTCATGTATTCACGCGCAACAGGCATCCACACCGGCCGCTGCGTTGATCTCGGAACTGGGATTAATAGAAGCCGACAAGCCGGTGCGCGAGAGACCCGGCTGGCGCGTGCCGAAGAAAGTGATTGTCACCGGTAATGCGCCGGCACTTGCCGAGTTGCAATCTGCGGCGCCTGGGGTTGCATTTGTTACCGTGCGTAACCCGACCAATCCCGAAGTCGATATCAGCGATGCCGACATCATCATCGGCAGTTGCGCGCAGGCATTGTTGGCCAAGGCTACACGCGTACAGTGGGTGCAAGTCATGTTCGCGGGTGTCGAGCAATGTATCGCGGCGCCAGCCGTGAAAGAGCGGCAGCTATTGCTAACCAATATGCAGCGCGCCGAATCCGCGGTGATCGGCGAACATGCCATTGCTCTGGCGTTGGCGTTGGCGCGCAATATCGAAACCCATGTGCTCAATCAACAGCAGGGCGCATGGGGCGGTCGCGGCGATGGTTCGACGCGGACGCTCAACGGCAAGACATTATTGGTGGTGGGATTGGGTGGCATCGGCACGGAAGTGGCAAAGCGTGGTCATGCGCTGGGCATGAAGATCACGGCGACCCGCGCCAGTGGCCGTACCGGCCCCGAGTTCGTCAGCTACGTGGGATTGCCCGATGAATTACTGACGCTTGCCAAGGACGCCGACGTCATCGTCAACGCCGCGCCACTTACACCCGCCACCACGCACTTATTCGACGCCAAGTTTTTTGCAGTGCTAAAACCCAGTGCTTACTTTGTGAATGTTGCGCGCGGCCGGAGCGTAGTGACCGCCGACTTGATTGCCGCACTCAACGACAAACGAATAGCCGGCGCCGGCCTGGATGTCACCGATCCCGAACCCTTACCGGCCGATCACCCGCTATGGCGCGCGCCGAATGTCATCATCACGCCGCATATCGCCTGCGTTTCGGATCTGCCGCGCGATAAACAACTGGCCATCTTGCGCGAGAATCTGCGCCGCTATGTGGCGGGCGACAAGATGTTGTCTGTTGTTGACCTGATGCGGGGGTATTAAGAACCTGTTCACGATCTCGATCAAGGGATGCAGTGCAAGGCAAAACGCTACGCCGAATTCGAAGCCATAATAATCTTGCCGCCAATCTTTCAATGCTTAGTGTCCCGTAAACTGACAGCCAATGTAGGTTGGGCTGAGTCCGCGAAGCCCAACATGATCGGACTACGCAACTGAGCTTGTCGGATTGCCAAGCTGGGGCTGACAATTAGCCAACCACAAGGAGGTCAATGATGCGTTATCGGCGATCAATCGTAGCGGGTGGTACGTATTTCTTCACCGTCAATCTGGCTGTCCGCTCACAAGACATGCTCGTCCAGCACGTGGATCTGTTGCGAGATGTGTTTCGGGCTGTCCGGACACGGCACCCGTTCGACATCATCGCCATAGTCGTTTTGCCCGATCATCTGCATACCATCTGGCAATTGCCACCAAACGATGCCGACTATCCGTTGCGCTGGTCGCTGATCAAGTCAGGTTTCTCACGCTCGCTGCCCAAGGTCGAGCGAATCCGTGACTCACGGTGTCTCAAGCGGGAACGTGGCGTATGGCAACGCCGCTATTGGGAGCACCAAATACGCGACGGCCGTGATTTGCAAACCCATGTGGATTACATTCACTACAATCCGGTCAAGCACGGGCACGTTGCAAATCCCGTGGATTGGCCGCATTCGTCGATTCACCGGTATATTGCTTCGGGCACGTTATCGAGTCGTTGGGCCGAAGGAGTGCCGAATGATGGCGGCTTTGGTGAGTGAGTTGGAAGATGTTGGGCTTCGCGGACTCAGCCCAACCTACGCGAGCTGAACAGTTCTACAGGTTCTGGTTCGGCCAAGGTCGACAGGCATATTTCGCGCACGACCAGAACGGTTGGCTACCTACCAATCACCTGCACTTTTCAGGGATCAATTCGAACCGATTCGACTACGAGAAAACGTGACAGGCTTCCGTAGTGCCTTGGCAATTGCTAGGACACAACGGCGCCAAAGCCTCGGTTTCGCAGTTGACGGTGGCGTCGCAACAGCATCTGGGCGTTCACGCCTTTCAAATCGATATGTGCGGCGGGTCGGGAACATTAGGGACAGCGCGTCATGGACCTGCTTACCGATGCGCTCCAGATTTGCTGCGCATTCCGGCAGACGCTCCCTAAGCCCGTCCGTCATATGGCGCAATAGAAAACTGCGATGAATGCCAACAAGCTGCTCGAGCAGTTCAAATGGAACAGGGTCGGGTAGATTGGGAGTCGCAAGTGCCCGGGCACTTTCTTGCTGCCACTCAAGATGCAGAGCATTGCGGTCTTCTAGAAGTTTCATCATTACATCGAAATCTAATGCGGTCACTGCCAAACGATTAAGCACGTCAGGGTCATGCGACCGTAGCAAGAATCCAAGTTTATCTAGTTGAAGGCGGAGAACCCGATCTGCTGATACCTGCATCGGAAGAATTTCGGCGTAATTCGGGTCGCGACCGCTCTTATCTCTGAACTCTTTAGCGTGCGCAACAAACATTTGATTGTTGATGTTCGCGGTGTGAGTAAACATTTGACACAGTGCAAATATGGCTTCATTGCCAGCAGACAGTTCGGAAAGTCGGTCAGCGCGCCAACGTCGAATCGCTTCTGCGACAGGCGACCGGCTTGCCGCTTGTGCTGATCGAGGAGCCGAGCATCGGCGAAGGGCAGGTCTACCTGCGGCTCGGCGACACGGAGGAGG
>JANMSB010000322.1:0-11734 GCA_031388915.1 Pseudomonadota bacterium
GCCGCATCCACTTGCGCGAGCACGGCATCGAAGATCTGTTGTTCGCTGACCCGCTTACCCTGGGGCGTTTGATAAGTCAGATCACTCAGAAAGTGCACTTCGCTTTCCGGCAACATCACTGACGCGGTGCTGACATGCACACCCGGCGGCAACGGCTTGTGCGTTTGCCAGGCCATGGTCGCCAGCCACGCCAGCAGGGCGACAACCAAGAACGGCTTGATAGCTTTACCTACTTTCATGATTCCAGTGCCGCCAAACATTGCGAACAGATTTTCCTAAAAT
The DNA here is from genome assembly GCA_031388915.1 of Pseudomonadota bacterium. Classification (GTDB taxonomy): domain Bacteria; phylum Pseudomonadota; class Gammaproteobacteria; order Steroidobacterales; family Steroidobacteraceae; genus CAILZL01. The sequence continues at coordinate 283 of JANMSB010000322.1, forward strand.
TCGCACTGAGTCGCGAATCCGCCGCCAGCTCGCGCCAGTATCGTTGCGCCAGCACATGCGCATCGTTCCAGACCGGCAACGTCGCTGCGCTGGGCGGTGGTGGTACGAACTCGCGATGGATCAATTGATCGTGTTGAGGCGCAAACAACATGGGCAGCATGTCGTAGGATGGCGCTAATGTGAACCTACCAGAATAATCATCGAACACCGCCAGATTGCCAAAGTGTCGGTCGGTGTTGGCAATGAGTTCGCCAAAGGCGCTCAGGAACTGCACGCTGCGCACATCATCCGCCGACAGTTTGCGCGTACGTTGCAAACGCTGTGCGGCGGCAATCCAGTTATCGAGCCGACCATACAGAGCAGTATCAATTGCAAACATAGACGTGACGCCCTGACGGCCACGTGTACCGACGCGATCAAAGCGCGGCATTTCCAGATAGGTACGCTCAGGTTGCAACAGCAGCTGTGAAGCGCAAGCCGAGAGACCCGCATCGCGCAGCAACACATGCGCATGATGCTCGGCCACCAACAAATCCGACCAACGCTGCCCGAGTTCTGTGTGGCGCGGCGGCGAGAACTTGACCAGGCGGTGCTCAATCGCGCCGCTGGCTATCACCGCCACGACAAACTTGGGATGTTCGCCATGTGCCGATGAGCCAGGCAAACCACCCGCGGTGACCAGGTTCGCTAACTGCTCATAATGGGCATGACGTGACTCAGCAGATACCGCTGGTATTTCGCTCGCGAGGAAGCGATTCAGCGCCACCTCACCAATTATCAAATCACTCACCGCATCCCACCCTTGCTGGGTGAGATAACGCAGGTAGTGAACATCCGTCCAATCCATCACACGCTGCGGCAACTGCAACTCTGGGTAACGCTGCGGAACATTGCGGCCCATGAAACCGGCCGGTCGTTGGTCTTGCAGAAAGTACGGCAAGCCAGCGTATAACGCCTGCATATCGGCAAATGTCTTACTAGCTCGCAGCGTGTTGTTAAGTTCAAAGTAGTACTGCTCCGCGACCAGCGCGTACAGCGTGCCGAGTTGTTCAACCCTGCCCTTGGCATCCACTCGATGTACCGGCCAATGATTACCGCCCAATTCAGGCAGCAACTTGACCCGCGCATAACGCGCGCTACGTGCCGCACCCATGGCAACCACCACCCGTTCGCGCAACATCGGCGCCAACAGCCGCGACACGGTGGGTCGCGATACCCCCAAGACAATCGCCAGCTCCAGGGCCGTGCGCGCACCCCGGTCCAATTGCTGAAGCAGTTCCGCCTGAGTTAGAGCAGCCATTGTGAACAGATACTTGCACAGATAAATATAACTAAGTAACTGTTATATAGATCATTATTGTTTATATCAAGAAAAAATATGAACTGATTAGAGATGACCTGCGAACCGGCGAAAGAAGGGCTCAAGCCAGGCGTCCCGGCTGGCGCAACTCACTGGCCTCGGCCGCCCGGCACTTTGATCACGCCCCTACGGCTACGGGCCAAATGTTGTTTAGCCGTGACGCGATGCGTCTTGCGCGTCGGGATCAAGGCATTAGAACCTGCTCATCAGATTCAGGAGAGGCTCACTCCACCACCAACTTATACCCCGCGCCCGGTGCGGTTTGCAGCAATTGCGGTACGGCCGGATCGACTTCGATTTTTTGGCGTACGCGATGCACTAGTTGTTTGAGCAATTGCCGATCGCCTGCGCCTTTGTGTCCCCACACCTGCATGAGTAGTCGATCGGAGCTGACGGTGTGGCCGACATTGGCGAGCAGCATTTGCAGCAAGCGGGTTTCGAGTTTGGTAAGGCGCATTGGCTCGCCAATGCCAACTTGCACGGTGTGCTCATCCACATCGAGTTTGATGCGGCCTGCTGAGATGGGCGCAGCATTGGCTTCCAGTCCGGCGCGCCGCAGCAGGGCCTTCACTCGCGCGATCAAGGTGCGCGGACTGAACGGCTTGTTCAAGTAGTCGTCGGCGCCCAATTCCAAGGCTTTCACCAAGTCTTCCTCCTCGCCGCGCACGGTGAGCATCATCACCGGCACGCGCGATTTCTCGCGAATGCGCGCGCAGACGTCAAAGCCGTTGGCGCCGGGCATGTTGATGTCGAGCAATACCAAGTCGGGTGCTTCTTGTTCAAACACGCGCAGTGCGGTCTGGCCATCGCCGGCTTTGACCACGGCAAAGCCGGACTGCGACAGCGTAAAGCCGATCAACGCCAGCAATTCCAAATCATCGTCGGCGATGAGAATTTTCATAAAGTATTCACGCTTGGGCCACTGGCAAGGTGAAACTAAAGCGGGTGCGGTTGTTCGCAGTGCGCACGGCAGTGATCTGGCCGCCATGCCGGTCAATGATCGACTTGACGATCCACAACCCCAAGCCAAGACCGCCGGGTTCGGGCTCTTCCTCTGGTCCGCGCGAGAAACGATCGAAGATCGAACCCAATTGCTCAGCCGGCACGCCAGGGCCTTCATCTTCCACCCAAGCGCACACCTGCTCGCCTTGCACTTCAGCGCCGACACGCACTACGGTGTTCTCCGGCGCGTACTTGCAGGCATTGGCCAGCAAATTCACCAACACCTGCGTTAGGCGCAATTCATCGCCCAGCACATTGGGCAACGCTTCGGGCACCTCAATCAGCAATTGCTGACCGCGTTGCGCCAGTAAGGCGCCCGCTAGCGTCTGCGCTTCGATCGCCACTTCGTTTAACGAAACACTTTGCTGACGAATGCCGAGCTGCCCGGACTCAATGCGCACACTCTCCAACAAGTTATCGATCAGCGCGGTCAGGCGTTGCGTGCTGCGCTCCAAGGACAGCACCAATTCGCGCGTTTGTTCGGTGGGCATATGATCCAGGCCATCCAGCAGCAATTCGATGCTGGCCAACTGTGCCGCCAACGGCGTGCGGAATTCATGCGAGATATTCGCCAACACCGAATCGCGCGCGCGGCGAATCGCTTCCAGCTCGGTTTCATCGCGCAGCACCTGCACTTGCAGACCATCCACCAAACCGGCGCTGGTGATGACGGCATTCACCACGCGACCTTCGCCGACTTGCAGGCGCTCGGTGGCCTGCGCCGAGTTGGTCGTGCGTGCCTGCACAATGGGGCATTGGCTGTCGCAGGGACGATTGCCGAGTTTGTCGACGCAGGGCTTGAGTACATCACCGCAGAACTTGCCGATAGCGTCTTCGGCCTTGATACCCAGCATGCGTGCGCCTTGCGGATTCAAGTAAGTAATACGCCGCAGCTTATCCACCGCGTATACGCCTTCGATGGTGCCGCTAAGCACGGCTTGCGCCTCCGCTTCACGACGCCGCAGCGTGCCGGTCAATTCGACCAAGTTGCGCCGCATGTCTTCCATCGTGCGCGACAACACGCCAATCTCGGCGGGCCCGCCGCTGGGAATCGAGGTGGAGAAATCACCCTGCGCCAAGCGTGTCGCAGCATGGGTCAGCGCTCGTACCGGTTTGGCGACCAGTTGTCCCAATATCAGACTGATGAGAATGGCCAGAGCGCCGACGAACACCGCGGTAAATAACAAACGTCGAGTGAGCGCGCGCGTGGCCGCATCGCTGGCTTCGGTGGCCAGCTCAACTTGTAGCAAGGCGATGGCTTCGCCGGTACTGGCAAAGATCGGCACGCTGGCGGCAAACACTTCGCGCGCATCGATGCGTTCGGCGGCATAACGACCATCGGATAAGGCAGCCGAGTTCAGGCGGGTGTAGTCGTCGGTAGGCGCATTGCTAAACGCTCGGTAGTTGACTATGTGCGCCTGCAGGCCCACACGTTCGCCCAAACCGTTCGCCAGTTTGGCGTTTAATTGTCGCAACGCATACAGGCGAACGGACTGTGCTGGTGTCAGCGGATCGGCCAACATCATTGCGGCAGAACCCATGACTGCGGGAAGCAATGCCGAGGGCACCGCGGCAAAGCGTTCGCCCTGCTCGCGCGCTGCGGTAAGAATCGCCTGCCAATCTTGATCACTATATTGAACATCGCTTTGCAGATCGGTGCGCGCCAGTATTTGCTCGCCACGTACCAACGCACAGGTATCCATGCCCGCGGTCCGGCAGGCGCGCTTGAGCGGCGACAACAAGTCGGCGCCGCTTTCGGTCAACAACCGCTGTAGGGTGGCGTCGCGGGCCATGCTGCGGGTTTGCTTTAAGGCATCTTCGTTGAGCTTGCGCAATTCTTCGCGGGCGCTGGTGCCGGCCAGTTGTACCTGCGACAAGCCTTGTTCGTTAGCCAACTTACGCAGCAGGCCCACGGCACTGAATGAAATGCCGATCATGACCAGCAGCACCAGCACCACGTTAATAGCCGGCAACAGACTGCGCAGACTGGTCTTTTCCGGGTCCAGTTCCAGGCTATCCAGCCACTTCTGCAAGGTGTTCAGCATGGGCGCACGTTAACTGCGATAACCACGCCATTCAATAACGGTCTTGATTAGCAGAGTGACGATGGCCAGCACCATCAGTAACGACGCCACGGCAAATGCGCCGACGAAATTGTATTCGTTGTACAGAATTTCAATGTGCAAAGGCATGGTATTGGTCAGGCCGCGAATGTGCCCGGATACCACGGAGACTGCGCCGAACTCGCCCATGGCGCGCGCGTTGGTCAAGATCACGCCATAAATCAGTCCCCAGCGAATTTTCGGCAGGGTGACTCTGACAAACGTCATCAAACCGCCGGCACCCATGGTGATGGCGGCTTCTTCTTCGTCGTTACCGAGCTGTTGCATCAATGGAATCAGTTCGCGCGCCACATAGGGAAAGGTGACGAACATGGTGGCCAGCACCATGCCGGGAACGGCGAAAATAATGCTGATATCGTGCTCCATCAGCCATAGGCCGAACCATCCCTGCGAGCCGAACAGCAGGATATAGATCAAGCCGGAAATAATCGGCGATACGGCAATGGGCAAATCAATGGCGGTGATCAAAATGCTTTTGCCGCGAAACTCGAATTTGGCAATCGCCCACGCCGCGGCAATGCCGAACAGGGTATTCAGTGGCACCACAATGACGGCGATGGTGAGCGTCAGTTTGATGGCCGCCAGCGTGTCTTCGTCCATGAAGCTGTTGGCGTAGACACTCAAACCCTTGGAGAACGCCGCTGTCAGTACCGTCGCCAGCGGTGCAATCAGCAACATGGACAGAAACAACACCGCCACGCTGATAAAACCCCAGCGCGCGAGTTTGTCGGTCCACGCGTTACGTCCCGGACGTGTGGCCAGTTCGGCAATGATTTGTTTGGAGGGACCAGCGGACATCAGAGGTTACTCACGTTGCCATGCCACGCTTGCCGACAAACAACCGCCGCCGGCCCCAGGCTTGCAACAGATTGATCGACAGCAGCATCACGAACGACATGCCGAGCATGATGCAACCCAAGGCAGCAGCACCCACGTAGTCGTGTTGCTCTAGTTTGATGACGATCAGCAGCGGCGTGATTTCAGTCTTCATGGGCAGGTTGCCGGCGATGAAGATCACCGAACCATACTCGCCCAGACCACGTGCGAAGGCCATGGTGAATCCGGTCAGCAATGCCGGCAGAATGGTGGGGAAAATGATGCGCCAGAAAATCACAAAACGGCTGGCGCCCAAGGTTTCAGCAGCATCTTCCAAATCACGCTGCACTTCGGCCAGGGCCGGTTGCACCGCGCGCACCACGAATGGCAAGCCGATCAAGGTCAGCGCTACCGTAATGCCCAACCAGGTGTACACCACTTGTATGCCGATTTTGGCAAGCTGTAGTCCCAGCCAACCGTCTTGGGCAAACACTGCGGTGAGCGCAATGCCGGACACCGCGGTGGGCAGCGCAAACGGCATGTCGATCAAGGCATCGAGCAGCTTGCGACCGGGAAAGTCATAACGGGTCAGCGCCCAGGCAATCGCGAAGCCGAACACCGAGTTAATCAGCGCAGCGAGAAACGAGGTGCCGAAAGTCAGCTTGTAAGACGCCACCACGCGCGGATCGAGCAACACCTTCATGAACTGCTCGAAGCTCATACTCGACGCCTTGATCACCATGGCGGCGAGTGGAATCAGCACCACCGCGCTGAGAAAGAACGTGGTGTAACCAACGGTTAGGCCAAAGCCGGGCAACACGGTATGTTGACGCCCCTCGTGATGCGACAAGTTAGCCATGACGACCTGCAATGCGACGCGTGCTGCATAGGCTTAATGGTGAGATGCCCCCACCCCAACCCTCCCCCGCGGAGCAGGGGAGGGAGCGGGATGTCTTGCCATGCCACGCGCAGCAGCGGGAATCGGACTGCTTACCCTCCCTCGCTTGCGGGGGCTGCTCAAGCGCGTCCATGCGCTCGCACCATTGGTGCATCCTGCACGGCAGAGGGCTGGGTGGGGGCGTCCGATAGGTAGCAAACACCTTCATCACGACCCTCTAACGCCCGTGTAGATACGATCAAACCGGGCGCCATCACTAAAGTGTTCTTTCTGAGCACGCTGCCAGCCGCCGAATACTTCATCGATGGTAAACAGACGCAGGCTGGGAAAGTCGTTTTGATGTCTGGCGAGGATGACGGCGTTACGCGGCCGGAAGTGATGCTTGGCCACCAACTCCTGGCCTTCATCGGAGTACAAGTATTGCAAGTACGCCTCGGCAATCTGCCGTGTGCCTTTGCGATCCACCACGGTATCCACGATGGCCACCGGCGGTTCGGCCAAGATGCTGCTGCTGGGCACCACCAGCTCCAGATTCTTGTCGGGCAATTCCTTGATGGCCAGTAATGCTTCGTTCTCCCAGGTAATCAACACATCGCCAATGCCGCGCTGCGCGAAAGTATTGGTAGAGGCACGCGCGGCGCGATCCAGCACCGGCGCATGACGATACAGTTCGGCGACAAACTCAGCGGCCTTGGCCTGCGCGGCTTGTACTTCGGCGGCAGCGGTGGGATCGCTCAGCTTGCGCCAATCGCCTTGCAGTTCGCGATCCAACACATAGCCCCAAGCCGCCAGATAATTCCAGCGCGCGCCGCCGGAGGTCTTGGGATTGGGCGTAACCACTTGCACATCGCTGCGGATCAAATCATTCCAATCATGGATGTTCTTAGGGTTGCCCTTGCGCACCAGAAACACAATCGTCGAGGTATAGGGCGAGCTGTTGTCCGGCAAACGGGTTTGCCAGTCGGCGCCGAGCTTCTTGCCGCGCTTATGGATGGCGTCGATGTCGTAGGCCAGCGCCAGCGTTACTACATCGGCTTTCAAGCCTTCGATCACCGCACGGCCCTGGCTGCCCGAACCGCCATGCGATTGCTTGATACTGACCTGTTGACCGGTCTTGCTCAGCCACTGCGCACTGAAGCGTTCGTCAACATCACGATACAGCTCGCGTGTCGGGTCATAGCTGACATTGAGCAGCTGCACCTTGCCCGATTCCTCGTTGGTGGCGCTGCATGCGCTCACCATAGCCATCGCGGCCAGTAGTGTTATGAATTGCCAGCCGCCACGCATCAGGCAAACTTCCGCTGTGCGGCTTCGCCGTCACTGGCGCGAAACACCAATAGCACCGGCCATCCTGGACTGTGCTGCAAGAGCCTGGCAAACCGTTGCCGGAATTCATCGCGCCCGGTGGCGCCCAAGATCAGCATTTGATCGACCTTTTCTCCGAGTTGCCGTTCAAGTTCCTCCGTTGCATCGCCGTAATGCAATTCAGTGCGCATTTCCAAGCCGTGTACGGCCTGCGCTTCGGAGCGGGCATCCAACAACTCACGCATGGCGCCCGGTTTCTGCGCTTCGCTTTCCGTGCCCGGCACGATGTTCAAATAAGTCGCCTCCGCGGGCACGTGGCGCAACACACTGGCGGCCACCGCCAAGGTGGCGCGCCGCACTTCTTCGGCCGTCCAATGAATCAACACGCGCGATGGCGGCGTGAATTGCGTCGGCAACACCAACACTTCGCTGGCGCCGCGCGCCAACAACCAATCCAGTTGTTGTACCACTTGCGGGCCGACGGCGATCACCGCCACACCCGCTAACGGCGCCACATGAGCCGCAGACGCAGCGTTGCTGCCAAGCTGGGCTTCGACGCGAGCATTGACGCGGGTCTTCATGCGCGTTGCCAAATCCACCAGGAACGGATGCGCCTTCAGTTCTTCTACCGCACTGGTCGACGCAGCGTACGCGGTATAACTGGACAACGGCGTCGGCAACACGTGAATACGACGCACGCCTACCGCCACCGCCTGACCGACACTGAGCGGGAACAATCGTTGTTCGTGTTGCGAGCGCGTGACATCCAAGGTTGCCAAACTTTCGCTGTCGTTGGCCACGCACACCGCGCCTTTATCGGATTCGGTCATGCGCACGCGCAGACGCTCAAACGCGCCGGTGAAGCCCACCGATTCGACCACGCCCGCGCCCAGATACAACGTCCCTAGTGACTCACGTTGTGCCGCCAGGGAAATTTCTTCAGGACGCAACACCGCCACCACTTCTTGATCGCGCTGCGTTTCGGCGCGCTGCTCACGCGCCTTATCCAGCGGTGTGGTGACTGGTGTGGCGCCGACGCGAATACCATCGGCGGTCTGGCGCGCCAATAACAAATTGGCCGCGCCCAGGAAGGTCGCGACGAAACGCGTCGCCGGGCGTGCATACAATTCTTCAGGACGGCCCACTTCCAGCAACCGGCCCAGGTTCATCACGCCAATACGGTCGGCCAGCGCGAAGGCTTCTTCTTGATCGTGCGTTACCAGGATGGTGGAGATCTTCAGTTCACGTTGCACTTCACGAATGGTGCGGCGGAGTTCTTCGCGAATCTTGGCGTCGAGTGCGCCGAAGGGCTCGTCCATCAATAACACTTCCGGCTTATGCGCCAGCGCGCGCGCCACGGCAACCCGCTGTTGCTGGCCACCGGATAGCTGCGTCGGCAGGCGCTCATCCATGCCATCCAAGGCCACCAAGCCCAGCAGCCACTTACGACGTCTGAGACGCTCGGCTTTATTCACGCCGCGCACACGCATGGCGAATTCGATGTTGTCGGCCACGCTCATGTGTTTGAACAAGGCATAGTTCTGGAACACGAAACCCACTTCGCGCTTACGCGGTGACACATGAGTGACATCGCGGCCATGCAGCGAGATGCGACCGTGATCCACACCGGTTAATCCGGCAATAGCCCGCAATAGCGTGCTCTTGCCGCTGCCGCTGGCGCCCAGCAGCACAAAGAACTCGCCATCGCCCACATCCAGCGAGACGTCATTAACGACCGGCGTGTTTTGGTAGCGCTTGGTGATTTGATCGAGCGTGATGGACATGGTGGCAACCCGTGGGAGGTCCACCATCCTAGCCGGTGGACGGTATCAGGGTCAGTTACAGCCTGGTTATAAAGTGGTTACAAATGGTTGCGACGCTAGGAGCCTGTCGGACTTAGGAATGATCTACTGCGGCGGTGGGAAATGGGTCCATTTTTTCGATCATTTTCGTTAAATAGCTACGGCTATTCGCCTCAAATGATCGAAAAACTGTCCTCCATTTCTCACTCGCCTCGCTACGATCACCTAAGTCCGACAGGCTCCTAGCAAACTCGTAGATGACAGATTCTTTAGAATCGCAACCTTATCCCCGCATACCGTCAAAATAGTCCCATCTGCATGGTAGTGACTGCTTCGGATTCGCCGTGAAAACCAACTTGCGCCTTCTCATGACCCTGCTGCTAGCCGGCCTGCTCGGCGCCTGCGGCAAACTCGATGCACCCGCGCCCGGGACCTATCGTGCGTACGTGAAAGTGCGCGGCGGCGAGGTGCCGTTTGTATTGCAGGTGAGCGAGTCGGCCGGTAACACCGTGCTGGGAATAGTGCACGACGGCGAGTTGCAAGCCGCGACCTCAATGCAGATGCAGGACGGCACGCTGCAAGCCGAACTACCCGATGGCGCCGGTGCTATCCATGCCGATATCAGCCGTCAGGAACTGAAAGGCGAACTGCGGCTGACCGACCCACATGGCAAGCCGCAGGTGCTGGCGTTTGCCGCCGATCTCAACGAAACCTATCGCTTCATCGAAACACCCAGCACCGACAATGCCGACATTTCCGGTTACTGGCAGTTGGAGGCCATCAGCCCCGAACATTTCTCCGCACCAGTCACCGTGCAATTGCAGCAGCGCTTTGATGGCGTTGAGGGCGAGTTGGTATTACCCGATGGCCAACGCTTGCCGCTGCTGGGCCAGGTCAATGGCGAGGAGGTTTACTTATCCGGCCTCGGTCACGGCCGCGCCCTACTACTCAAGGGTAAGGTGGGTGAACACGGCGAGTTGCAAGGCGAATTGTGGACCAACCTCAGCAACGCGCAACGCTGGGCTGCCAAACGTATGAAGGAAGAAGAAGCTGCCGCACTGGCCGAAGACCACGAACCGCTGCGACAGGTTGCCTTTCCTTGGGCGATTCCGACGCAGTAGCATTGGTGCAGGTCTCTTCAACTTGTCATCTCGAGCCCTTCGGAGGCCGGAGGTCATCCCTGTGGGACAAGCTCACTGAAAACCGCTCCTGCGTTTCCAGTGTTGCCGCCCTCCATGGCGGTCTCAGAATAAACTCCGCGAGAAATCTTTCCGCCACTCAGCAAATAACGTGCTTCTTGCGTAAGAAGGATTTCTCCCTCTGGTCGAAATGACAGGTGTTTGGGGTCCGCGCAATGTCGAGATAAGTTCCAAAAAGAACCGTAAACTCAGTAATCCAATTCGCTTACTGCCGTTAGGACCTCTGCCATGCCTTCGTTCGACATTGTTTCCGAAATCAATCAACACGAAGTCGTCAATGCCGTCGATCAAGCCTCGCGCGAAGTCGATACGCGCTTCGACTTCAAGGGTTCCGACGCCAAACTTGAGCTCAAGGACAAAGTGATTACCTTGAGCGCGCAAGCCGATTTTCAACTCAAGCAAATGCTGGATATCTTGCGGCTGCGTTTATCCAAGCGCGGCATCGACGTGCAATGCATGAAAATCGACGACCCAGTCGTTAACTTGCAGAGCGCAAGACAAGTGATCACGCTACGCGAGGGCATTGATGGCGAGTGGGCCAAGAAGGTGCAGCGCCTGATCAAAGACTCCAAAATCAAAGTGCAGGCCGCCCTGCAAGACAAGCAAGTGCGCGTGACCGGCAAGAATCGCGATGACCTGCAAGAAGTGATTTCCCTGGTGCGCGGCGCCAAATTGGAAATGCCGATGCAATTCACTAACTTTCGAGACTAAAGAACCCGTATGAATCTGCGTGATTTGCGCTACTTGGTGGCTTTAGCCGACACCAAGCACTTTGGCAAAGCCGCGACGCGGTGCCATGTCAGTCAACCCACGTTATCCGCACAGTTGAAAAAGCTGGAGGAATACTTGGGTGTGGAATTGATCGAGCGCCAGCCGCGCCGAGTGGCGCTCACCGAAATCGGTGAACAAATCGTGGCGCGCGCGCGCTGCGTGGTGAACGACAGCGA
>JANMSB010000331.1:0-5064 GCA_031388915.1 Pseudomonadota bacterium
ATGGCTATGGCTTATCCTCGGATTGATTCGCTTCTTTCAATCGCCGCAGCCGTTTGCGTTTAAAGAGCTTGTACACCAGCGACAAGTGCCAGAATAACCCCAGCACAACGTAGCCCAAAGTCGCAGCTGCCAAACCGAGCAGCAAACATCCCAATAGAAAGGGTTCAAGGAACGGACCTTGCAGCCACAGCTGCCAAAATTGATCGCCGCTCGGCAATGCACGCAGCGGTTCAACGCCCAATACCAAACAACCACTGCGATAAGCGGCATAAAACAACGGCAGCATGGTGAACGGATTGGTGATGAAGGTAGCCGTGAAGGTGACAGGAATGTTGACGCGAAATATCACGGCGGCCACAACGGCTACCAGCGTATGCGGAATGGGTGGCGGCACGAAGGCGATCAGGAACCCCAGCGCCACGGCACGGGTGACGTTGCGCCGGTTGAGACTCCAGTAAGCCGCATCGCCGAACACCGACTCGAACGGGCGCATGAACCAGCGGGTGCGCAGATGGTCGCGCTGGCGGTTGAGTTTTTTGAAGAGTCTACGCGGCATGAGACGATGGTTGGCTCTGGCGGCTTGCCAAGGGTTGCAGTACTCTCGTTTTGCTGATCGTAATTTTGAATCGCGCTATAGCAGGGACGCACATGCTTCGATTTGCATTGGCCTTTCTCTTGGGTGATGTCTGGGTGCAGCTACTCCCCAGCCTCGCTGTTCGCAACTACATCGCTCCGGCGTGTATCGCAGTGGTGTTGTATGCGTTGCCGATCAGCCAACGCTGGCGTCTTCGTCCCGCTATTGTGGCATTCCTGCTGGGCATTGTGTGGGCCGGCGTGCATGGCCAAATGCAGTTGCGGCAGGATCTCGATCCTGGGCTCGAAGGTCGCGACATCACCGTCATCGGTCACATCGCCGCGATCCCTGAAACCGAAGTGTATGGCGTGCGCTTTGCGTTTGAAGTGGACAGCGCCGACGTACCGTTGCCGAAACGGCTTGAGCTGACTTGGTATGCGCCGCCAGTCAGCGTGCATGCCGCCGAACGCTGGCAGTTACAAGTGCGACTGAAGCGGCGGCATGGTTTTGCCAATCCCGGCGGCTTCGATTATGAGGGCATGCTGTTCCGCGAAGGCGTGGGCGCAACCGGTTACATTCGCGAGTCGAATGCGAATCAACGCTTGGGTGTAGTCGCAGGCGAACACCTGCTCAAGGTGCGCGCCGCGTTAACCGAGGCGATTGCCGATGCCATTCCCGCCGCCAGCATGCAAGGTGTGGTGCGCGGCTTGGCGGTAGGCGATCAACAGGCCATCGGCAGCGAAGCGTGGCAGGTGTTCGCGCGCACCGGCACCACTCACTTGATGGCGATTTCCGGATTTCACATCGGCATGGTGGCGTGGCTGTTTGCGTGGCTGGGCGCGCGGTTGATTTATTTGCCGGCAGCACAACGCTGGCGTTGGTCGGCGCCCGATCTGCGTGCGTTGTTTGGCATGAGCGCTGCGGTGGGTTATTCGTTACTAGCCGGTATGTCGGTGCCCACGCAACGTACCTTGGTGATGCTGGCCGTGTACTTCGGCGCGGGTTTACTGCGGCGTGAAGTCAACATCTGGCACAGCTTTGGGCTGGCGTTGTTGCTGGTGTTGTTGATCGATCCATTTGCGCCATTGTCGGTGGGTGCGTGGTTGTCGTTCGGCGCAGTGGCCATCATTTTGCTGAACCAACATGGCCGCGTGGGACGAGGGTCGAGCTGGCGACACTTTTTGAATATCCAGTGGGTGGTTAGCCTGGGGCTGGTGCCGCTGCTGCTCAGCTCGTTCGGCAACGTCTCGCTAGTGGCGCCGCTGGTGAATCTGGTAGCGATTCCCTTGTTTAGCGCGGTGTTGGTGCCCTTGGTGTTGATCGGTTGCGCGTTGTTGATGGTGCACACCGCGATGGCTGCGTGGTGGCTGGGCTGGGTGGCATGGGGCATGGCACAGGTGTTTGTCGGTTTGCAGTGGGCCGCCAATTTGTCGTGGGCAAGTTGGTATGCACCGCAAGCAGCGCTCTGGGCGATGGCCTTGCTGGTGCTGGGCACGATCCTGCTGGTGTTGCCCTGGGCCTGGCCGTTGCGGGTCAGCGGCTTGCTAGGGTGTTTGCCCGCGCTGTGCTGGCAGCCGGCGCTAGTGCCGCACGGTGGTTTCATCATGACAACACTTGATGTTGGGCAAGGCTTGGCAGTGGTGGTGCAAACCCGCAGCCGTGTGCTGCTATACGATACCGGCCCGCGTTTTCAGAGCGGCCGCAATACCGGCGAACTGGTGGTGTTGCCGTATCTGCGTGCCACGGGCGTACGCCAACTCGACATGGTAGTGGCCAGTCATGGCGATGACGATCATGTCGGCGGCATGGGCGCGGTATTGGCCGGCATGCCGGTGCGGCGAGTGCTGTTGGGGCCGTCTGTTGAACCGTTACCACAGGCCGTTTCTTGTCAGCGCGGTCAGCGTTGGCAATGGGATGGCGTTCAGTTCGACGTGTTGCATCCCGGTCCCGAACACGGCGCGCAAAGCGACAACAATCAATCCTGCGTACTGCGCATTCAAGGCGTGGGCGGTAGCGCGTTACTGTTGGGCGATATCGAAAAGCGCATCGAACACGACTTGGTGGGGTCGGGGTTGATTCAGCCCAGCACCGTGGTTGAAGCCGCGCATCACGGCAGCCGCAGTTCATCTACCGACGCCTTGGTGCAAGCGGCTCGCGCCGAGTGGGTGGTGTTTAGCGCCGGCTATCGCAACCGTTGGGGTTTTCCGAAAGACGAGGTGCTGGCACGCTGGCAGGCTACCGGCGCGCGCTCGGTGTCTACTATTGAGGCAGGCGCCGTTACCGCCAGTGTGTTCCCGGAGCAAGCCGTGGAAATGCGTCGTTATCGCCAGCAACGTCGTCGCTATTGGCAGACCCAATAGTTTTTCAGGATTTTTAACACGACATGACGCGCGATGCGCGGCCGCATCGTTGTAGTATTGCGGACTAGGGTAGGGCACGCAGTGATCGTCCCTACGAAGCCACCTGCGCCATACCTTTAAAATAGCGCGCTGCAAACTTGAAGCGACCGGACCGAATACAACGCATGTACGAGATAGTCAAAGCCGGCGGCATCATGATGGTGCCGATCATTATCAGTTCCATCATCGCGATCGCCATCATCGTCGAGCGGCTATGGAGCTTGCAGCGCGACCGGGTGCTGCCCAAGGAACTGTTTGAAAAAGTCTGGCAATGGGTGGAGTCCAACCAATTGCAAGACAAGCACATTCTAGCGTTGCAGCAGAATTCGCCCTTGGGCAAGGTGCTGGCGGCAGGGCTTGCTAACCGGCATCGTCCCCGCGAAGTCATGCGCGAGGCCATCGAAGATTCCGGACGGCATGTCGTGCACGAGTTGGAGCGGTTTCTCGGCGCTTTGGGCACCATCGCCGGCATTGCCCCCCTGCTGGGCTTGCTGGGTACTGTGTTCGGCATGATCCGCACCTTCAATTCCATTAATACCTCAGGTATCGGCAATCCGGCCACGCTGGCGTCGGGTATCGCCGAAGCGTTGGTGGCCACGGCCGCCGGCCTAAGCGTCGCCATCCCGGCGTTGATCTGTTTTCGTTCGTTGCGGCGGCGGGTGGATGACCTGGTCGTGGAAATGGAGAAGGAAGCCATTAAGCTGGTGCAAGCTGTGGAGAACGCCGCAGACGGAGCCAAGGCGTGAATCTCGGCAGGCGCCACAAGCGTGACGACGATCTGGAAATCAACGTGGTGTCGTTCATCGACATTCTGTTGCTGCTATTGATTTTTTTCATGCTCGCCACCAGTTTCGTCACCGAAGGGCGCATCAACATCCAATTGCCGGATGCCAGCGTCAAAACCGACAACAAAACGCCCCAGACCCGTTTGGAAGTCGGTGTCAATGCCAACGGTAGTTATCGCGTGAATGACCAGAACTTGATCAACAACCATGCCGATACTTTGAGCGCCGCGATCAGCAAAGTCGCCGGCGAGGCGCGTGACCAAGCGGTGTTGATCCGCGCCGATGCCCGCGCCACGCATCAAGCGGTGGTGACGGCCATGGATGTGATTGGCCGCCTCGGTTTTAAATCCATCAGCATTGCCACGGTCAACCAACTGGACCAGCCCGCCAGCACCGCGAAGAACAACTAACACATGTCAGTCGCCACCCCCCCTAGCATCTGGGCAACCTATAAACGCCTGCTGAAATACCTGCGGCCTTATCGCTGGCAATTTGCCGTTGGCACACTGGGCGCGCTGATGTTTGCTGCCACCAATACCGGCGTTGCCTGGCTGGCCAAGAGTTTTCTGGATGGCACCTTCCTCAACAAAGATCCGTTTATGCTCACCCTGGTGCCCGTCGCCCTGGTGACATTGTTTGCGGTGCGTGGTCTCGGCGACTTCATTCAGACCTACTTCATGGGTATGGTGGGGCGACGCATCATCAAACAACTGCGTACCGACTTGTTCGAACGCATGCTGCATCTGCCGATCAGGTATTTCGATCGCAATGCCTCGGCGGCCATGTTGGCGAAATTACTGTTTAATACCGAACAAATCGCCACGGTGGTGACGGATGCGATCACCATCGCCACCCGGCAATCACTGACGATTGTCGGCTTGATCGCGACCTTGTTTTGGTTCAATCCCAAGCTGGCGGTCGTCGCGTTCATCACCGGCCCATTGATTGCCGCCTTGATCACCATCGTCAATCGACATTTCCGTCGCTACAGCACCCGTATTCAAAACTCAGTGGGCGATGTGACCGGCATTGCCAAAGAAGCATTGGATGCGCCGCGCGTCATCAAAGTGTTCAATGCCCAGGGCTATGAGCGCCAGCAGTTTGAATTGGCGAACGAGCATAATTTTCGCTCCACCATGAAGTGGCTGCGAGTGCGTGGCTTGGCTAATCCGGTGGTACAGACCATTGCTTCCATCGCGTTGTCAGTGGTGCTGTGGATTGCCACCAAGCAGGCAATCAATAACGAAATCACGGTGGGCGAGTTCACGGGTTTTCTTGCCGCTCTGCTGGGCATCATGAATCCACT
>JANMSB010000389.1:0-8390 GCA_031388915.1 Pseudomonadota bacterium
CAAGGGTTTGCCCCTGAGTCGCGCATATTCCAAACACGCGCCCATGCAGATGCCCGCGCGTAGATCGCGGGCTTCACCCGTGGCGCGCTCGCCGGTGTGATAGTCGAAGCCGCCCATCTGGATGGTGCCGGCGCCGGCCATGCCGTCGATCACCAGTTTCATCACTGAAGCGGTCTTGGAGAATTCGTTGTCGGCCGAGATACCACCCACCGTAGAGAACGCCGCCGTGACATTCGCGTCGAGGCGCGGATCGAACGCGGTCGGATCGCCGAGACGATCCACCTGATCGGCGGTGCGCACGTAGGTACATTCGATCTGCTGCTTCAGTGCAGCGTCGTTACTCACACCCGTGTTAAGCAATTGCGCCTTATCGCGGCTGATGCGATCGATCGATTCCAGCACTTTGACAGTGTCGGCGCGATTACCGAACAAGGTGGCCAGTTCACCGGTGTCGACCAAGCCGGTCGAATCGCTGGGCCGGTCGATCTTGGTGGGGCGCACCGACACATCCATCAACGCTGCCGGCGCCATCGAGTTGCCGCCGGAATCAGAATTCTGCGAACCAATCAACGTCAGCAATTCACCGCGCGCGCCAGCGCGCGCAATGCCGTACATGGGATTGTGCGGGTTGTTGCCGGTGTCATTTTCGGAACGCGCCGGAATCACCGCGCCATTGACCATGGCGCGCGTGGCCGGCGTGGTGGTCATCAACATGCCACGTAAGAACGCGCTGTCTGTGTGGAAGGCCAAGCCGAATTGCTGATCGATAAACGTACCCGTCGAACTGTTGGGCAACATGTTGCCGGGCAGCCCGAGCTTGGAGTAACCGGCGGTGGACAACACATCGAGCTGTCCACCCTGCCCGCCCACCAACACGCTGGAGCCGGCGAAGTTAGCGCCGCCGGCCAAATCGAAGCACAGGAAGGGAATCTTGCCCGCGCCAGCCAGGATGTTGCACAGGTTGCCGGGATTGATGTCGGCCGCCAACGCGGCTTTCGCCAGGTTGGGATTGAACAATGCGCCGAGCATCGTCGGAGCAACAATGGTGCCGGCGCCGGTCATGAAACCTTGCGCGATGAATTCGCGGCGCGTGGTCGGCAGCTTGTGATCCGGATGCCGCAGGGGTTCGTTCAAGCCAAGCGCGCGGGGTGTTTTCTTTCCGATGATCATGATGATGCTCGCTATTGAATGGTGACTCGCGCCATTACTGAATCGTGACTGCGCCGCTGGCCAGTACGGCTGTGCACATCGCTTTCACCACAATGGGTGAGCGCGCCGTGGTGCAAGCGCCGCTCGGACACAGTTCGCTGACCAAGGCGTTTAGCTCTGTCTTCACGTTCGCCGCGCTGGGTTGCTCGGTCAAACCCGTGCCGATGTGCTTGGCAATCAGCGGGTCGATCACCAAGTCGCGCTCACCTTGAGTCGCCAGCGTGGCAGTGCCCAAGGTCAAGCCTGGGAAGAAGCTGGCGCGCAACGTGGTGTTGTCTACCAACGCGCCGCAGTAGGCGGCGCCCAACTGCGCAATGCCGATTTGGTGAGCGCTCAAGAACGCTTCGATGTCTTCGACTGCGGGCATCTGCTGCTTCACCAAGTTATAAGCAGCGCGCACCGACGTATTAGTGCGCGGCACGCCGGTCACCTTCGACATGGTTGCATCCACTTTCTCGAAGGTGCGGATACCGATCTTCGGCTTGGGCGCTGCATCCACCGGCGCAGCAGTGCTCAACACCGAGGTGTCGGTATAGGCGCGGGTCTGGCTGCCGATCTGTTCGAAGGTCAGGAAGAACAGATCCGCATTTGGACCCTTTTCCAAAGCAATCACCGTGCCGACGTTCGACAACAACTGACCGGTAGCCGCGTTGTAGTTGGCGTTCGACACGGTGACATCCAAGGGGATGTACGCCTGACCCACCCTGGCTTCGGTGCCATTGAGGCCGATGCGCATACCCTTGATCTGGAGGTTGCCCGGTTGTGCCGCCGGATCCAGGCTGATGAGCGTTGGTTTGTTGAACAGGTACGAGTAGCTGTCGTACTGCGTCACTTCAAACATGACGTAGCTCTGCGCCATGCCGGTCAGCGTACTGACATTGAACAACAGGAAGTAACGCTCACCGACGCCGGCCGCGAAGTTCTGCTGCACCTGCTCCAAGGTCAATGCGCGATCGTGGATCTCGACGAACTTGATCAGACCAGCCCACTGACGGTTATTGGACACCTCGTTACCCAGCACCAGGGCGAAGGTATCGTCCCAGTTACTCAGATTACCGCCGCCCAACGTATCGACGTCGCCAGTGAAGTTGCCATTGACGTACAGCTTGCGACCGTTGACTGGATCGAAGGTCATGACCACATGCTGCAGGGAAGCCTGTGCATCGCGATCATCATCGTTGGTCAGCAGTATCGGCTCGCCATTGGCGTCGGTGCGGCTGCTGCGCGCATAAGCTTCGTATTGATAGGCGCGCTGACCCAGCGTGAAGTTGCGCGCAGTGTTACCACCAGAGTAACTAACAATGTTGGCATCTTCCTGCGCCACATTAGCCGGCGCGATCCAGGCTTCGACGCTATATTCACCTGCGGCCACAATTCGATTCTGGATCTTCTGATTGCCTTCTGAGCCCAACACCTGCGCCTTGCCACCGGCCGCAACGCTCAGGCCCCAACCGCCCGACCACGCCACGGCGCCACTCAAGGTCAAGTTGGCGGCGGGATCAACACCGCTGGTGTCGTTGGCCAGGGATCCCGTGCCTTCCTTAAAGAAGTAACGGGCAATCATGTTGGTCTCATGACGATTGCCGCCGGAGGCCACGGTACCGTCGTACATGGTCAAGGCACGGGACAGCACCAGCGTCGGATCAACTTGGGTTACCGGGATGCCATTGGCGAAATTAGTAATGGCAGTGAGCATAGTCGCAGCATTGGCCGCGCAATTGCTCCAGCAGTTGTGCGACTCCTCGCCCAAACGCACTACCAGACGCGACAGGGCGGGTGAATCCAGATTGATCTTGGCGTGTGCTTCCGAGTACGCCTCATCCACATCGCTGCTGGCGAAGTAGGGCTTCTGCGGCGTGGCGGCAGCCGAGGTATGGCAGCCGGCGCAGTACTGCGTCAGCAGCGGATATACCGTGGTGGCAAAACCGGATGCACTGGTCGGGAAGGTCTTGGTCGCACCCACCACTATATCGGGCGGCGCCGTCAACTGAATCTGCGTGCCGGTGCCGGAATTACCCGAGGCACTGGCCCAATTGCGAATCCAGGTAGTCAAAATGTCCGCGCAGGCCGTGGTGCTGCTGGCCCAGCAGTTATGGCCACCCGCCACCTTGGTGACGATGCGCGATTGATCCGGCTGCGCCAGGTTCACCACTTGCAGTGCCTGCTGATACGCCGCATTGACATCGTCGCGGTTGGCAAAAGTGGGCGCTTGGCCGTTTTGCATGTGACAGCCACCGCAACGCGAGGTGACGGCAATGTTTACCCACAACTCGTTCTTGAAGGCCTGCACATCCGCCGATTCCGGGGCGGGGCCGACGTAGTTGATCGATGCACCCGACGCATTGGCGGTGGTGTTGGCGTTCTCTTCGGTACTTTTGCCGCCGCTACAAGCGGCTAAGCCCGCTAGTGCTGTCAGAACTGCGAAATGTTTGATGCCCATTATTAACCTCTGGGCTGAAGCACGAAATGCGTTACGCATACAGCCATCCTCGACGTCGTGACTCTTGGTACGTTGGGTATTCATGATTTACCGGTGCCCTTAGTCACCCATGTGTAAACCGCCGTTTCGGCGAATACTTCACGCATGCTGTAGTTGGATTTGAAGGAGGTTGTGATCCGCGCCACCTCGCTGCGGTCGGCGCTGTTACCGGGCTCGCGAAAGCACACCGCCTTGAAGGCCTTTGCTACCTGGCACTGCGCGAAGGCATCGCTGTTACCCAACTCCTGGCCCAGCGTCTTCGCGCCGATGCCTGAGCCTGGCAGCGTGCTGCTAAACCCAAGCCCGCGGTTGGGACCTTGTCGCCAGCGGTTGTCCCAATGATCGTCCGGCGTGACATAGCCGGGCTTGAAATTGTCGATATTGATGCCGTACTTCTGTTGCACCGCGCCGCCGGTATAAATCAGCCGCCCTGCCGTTTCGTCGAAGTCATAAAAGGAAAATGCCTGCGCCATGGGGTCCATGCCGCTATGGCAACCAATACAACCGTTAAGGAATAACCGGCTATCGCCACCCGGACTGCGGCTGACATCCTGGCGAATGCGATCCGGCGGCCGGCTGGTGTCCTGCACCTGTTCCAGGTCGTTACACAAGTGATTCAGTAAGGTGTAGCGGAACATGGCGCGATTGGTGCCATCGATGAAGAATGCTTGAGCCGCCGCGCGCGTAGTGACCACACCGGCGGTAGCGGCCGCGGGAATACCGGTCAGCGACGACTGATTCTGCGATACCAGTGCAGTGCGTAGATCGATGTCCAGATCTTCCAAGTCCTGGTAGTGATTATTGTTGACTGCGGAAAATGCCGAGACGCCGCCGCCATTGCCGGTATAGATGACATCAGCCGACAGCAGCGTATTGAACGGCACGTTGTCGCGCACCATGCCGATCACCGTGGCGGTGTAATCGTTCAAGGGCGCGAATACGGTGCGATCACGATTAGTCCAGGGCGTGGCAAAGTTCTTCAAAGTAACGTTGTAGAAACCCTTGGACTCGGCATTGGTTGGATCAATGGCCAGACGAGCGGCGCCGATGGCATTGTTGCTCTGGACCATGGTGGTCATTTGTGACAGCAAGGCATCCGATGGCGGCGTACCGGTCAGACGATCATGGATGCGTTTAGCCTGATCGCGCGGCGCAGCGGTTGCTGATACCTGCCAGCCTGCCGCAATCAAGCTAACGATAGCGACCAGCAACGCGCTCGTCCGCTTAGCTATGCAGGTGCTATTGCCCTTGATCATCGAGTGCGTCATAGACTGCGCCCCAGATTGCGCGATTCCCGTCGTGATGTTCATTCTTGAGCCCTTGATAGTGAGCCGTATCAACCTTAACAAGCCGTGCCAGAGTTGTTCGTGCAGTAGTTCGGCTGGCAGCAAATATACGTACCGCTGCCGTGACGTTTAAGTGTCTTGTCAGCACTACGTCGCGGTGCAGAGACAACTGCGATAGCCGGAATGCATCAGTAGTCTTGCCTCGACTTTCGCACGGTAAAACCGACCTAAAACTCGATATAGCTCGATCTGCAGCTGCTTCTGCGACTTCATAGATGTGACGCCCATGTGATCTACGTCACGCTTCGCTTCAATGATTCGCATGCCGCAGCGGCAACGACTGAGATGGAACCGCAAACACATGCTTGGCTTCTGTGAAATCGTTAACGGCCCGCAACACCTGCCACGCCGATGATGCGCAGACCTAACGAGTTATGTTGCCAACCACCGTGCGTACCCAATCACACCATGGAATTCACTGCGAGGATTTCGCAATGACGCTCGCGATGACTGCAATGCGCACACTGCTATCACTCCTGCTTTCGTTCATACGGCAGCCTCACCGACTGTTGCTATTAACCCGGCGTTCAAATACATCTGATTGTCGGAACGCTTCGACTCCGCTCAGCGACCGGAATAGGCGGCTCCGGTCACTGAGCGGAGTCGAAGTGTCTGGGAATTTCCAGACCTATTTAACTGCCGGGTTAATAACCGCTTGCTGTCTAGCCATTACGGCCTGTAGCGGCGGCGCCAATGACGACAAGATTCGCATTGGCTCCGGACAAAGCACCGATTCCGGCACTGCCAGCGGCGCCGATTTCCCTATCTTTTACGTCAAGCGCATCACACCCGATATCGCCGAGGCAACTGCCGACGGCGTCGACGATGTGCGGCGCCTGCGGCTGTTCAACACCAACGCCGATTTGTATATGCGCGATCGCGCCTCGCCCAGCGCCGCCGAACGCAACATCACCGCGCGTGTGCATCCCGCCAACGAGCGATGGGATGTGAAAGACGTGGATGTCTCAGCCGATGGCAGCAAGGTGATCTTCGCCATGCGCGGCCCGCTCGACGATGATCAGGACAACGAAGATCCGCCGACCTGGAACATTTGGGAGTACACCATTGCGTCGGACACACTCAGGCGTGTCATCGCCGACAATGTCACCGCCGAAGAAGGCCAGGACGTCTCACCGCATTACCTGCCTGACGGACACATCCTGTTTGCATCGACACGGCAATATGGTTCCAAAGCCATCCTCATTCAGAGCGAAGGCAAACAGGGCTTTGAAGCCCAGGACGAAAACCGCGATGAGTCGGCGTTCGTGCTGCATGTCATGGACGCAAACGGCACTCGCGCGAGCATCCAGCAAGTGAGCTTCAATCAAAGTCACGACATGGACCCCACCGTCTTGTCGGATGGCCGCATCCTGTTCAGTCGCTGGGAGCGTGCCAACAACGCTCGCAACGGCGTGCACTTCTACACCGCCAATCCCGATGGAACTAACACGCAGTTGCTATATGGCGCGGCTAGCCACAACACCATTGCCGACACCGAAAACAACACTGTCACTTATCCCGCCGTGCAGTTCACCAAGGCACGCGAGATGCGCGACGGCCGGATCCTGACGCTGATTCGACCGTTTAACGGCACGGAATTCGGCGGCGACTTGTACATCATCGATACCCGCACGTACGTGGAAAACAATCAGGCCGCCGTCGCAGGCAGCGGCGCCGGCGGTCCAGCCGCCAGCAAAGCCGCGCCCAGAAACGTGCGCCTACTCAGCGTGCCGTCCATCGGTGGCCGGTTCGTCTCGGCATTTCCGTTATGGGACGGCACCGACCGCATGTTGGCATCGTGGACTCAATGTCGCGTCATCGACCCCAGCACTAGCGCCATCGTCAATTGCACCAGCGAGCGCTTAGCTGACCCTGCTTTCCTGCCCGCGCCGCCGGTATACAGCGTGTGGATGTTCAACAGCGACGGCACCCAACAACCGGTGGTGCCACCGGTGGAGGGCATGATGATGACCGAAGTAGTGGTGGCGCAACCGCGCACCGCACCTACCTTCCTGCCGCATAATCTCAACGGCAATACCAGCCTCAACCAAGCGTTCAAGAACGAAGGCGTGGGCATACTCGATATTCGCAGCGTGTACGATTTTGATGGTAGCCAGGGCGCTACCGGTACGGGTTGCGGCATTGCGACCAATGCTGATCCGACGAACCTTTGCTACACCAATCGCCCAGCACGCTTCCTGCGCATCGAAAAAGCTGTCTCGTTGCCTGACGACGATGTGCGCGACATCGATAACAACGCCTTCGGCGCAACGAACTTCATGCGCGAAATACTCGGTTACATACCGGTTGAGCCGGATGGCTCGGTGCGCGTCAAAGTGCCGGGCAACGTCGCCTTCCAGATTTCCGTGGTGGACACCGAAGGCCGACGTGTTGCCGCCTTCCCGCGTCACAATGCCTGGCAGACCATCCGCCCCGGCGAAACCGTGCAATGCAATGGCTGTCATGCCAATGCCATCAATGTACCCGGTCAAAGCGGGCGCTCACATGGGCGCGCCGGTGCCTTTGCTAGCGCTTACACCGGCGCAGTTGGCTCGAACTTCAGCAACGCCAACGGCAGTTTCATCGCCGTGTCCGGCCAAACCATGGCACAGGCGCGTGGCACCTGGAGCTGCAGCAATGAGCAGTGCGCTTCAATCACTCCAAGCGTCAATGTCAGCTTTGCCGATGTGTGGCCGTTAGGTTCGGACCCGAGAGTCGTGCCGACGATTGCACGCGCGGGGGACGTACCACAACTGCGCTACGCCGGCACCGGCGGCTTGACGACCCTGGTACCGACCAGCAGCACCTGTCTGACCGTGTGGTCGAACAACTGCCGCATCACCATCAACTATCTGGAACACATTCAGCCCCTCTGGGAGCGACCCTTGGGGTTCGATGCCAATGCCGACATGGTGATTGACGCCAGCGATACCTGCATTTCGTGTCATAGCCGCACCAATGCAGCCAATGCTACGCAGGTTCCCGCGGGTCAATTGGATCTCACTACGGATGCATCGGATGACAACAATCTGCGTGTGATGTCCTATCAAGAATTGCTGTTCGGCGATAACGAACTGGAATTGGTGGGCAATGTATTGCAGGATCGCTGCATTCAGACCGTCATTGATCCAGTCACCATGCTGCCAGTCTGCGTGCAAATTGCCACCGTCACACCGTCGCTGATCGCGCGCAATGCCCGTGGCTCGCGCTTCTTCAGCAGGTTCACCACGACCGGAACTCATGCCACCGCCGGCGTGCCCTGGTTGACCGCAGGTGAGTTGCGATTAATTTCCGAGTGGGTAGACATCGGCGCGCAGTACTATAACGATCCGTTCGAAGCGCCGGAGAATTGATGC
>JANMSB010000372.1:0-22995 GCA_031388915.1 Pseudomonadota bacterium
CTCAGAAGATGGAGATCTGCTCAGTCAGTGGCGCGGCTATGCAGACGATGCCAGTGGCGTCTCGGTTGGCCTTGCTCGTAACTATCTTAGCTCCTTGGCAGATTTGAACCGTAGCCAGAACGCACCGAGCTTTGCTCTGTACAAAGTCGAGTACGATCCCAGCAAGCAAGAGGCTCATTTAGATCCAACGTATCGTGAACTACGTAAGCTGATCGATGCCGGTGCATTCAAGATGCGCGGATCATGGTCATTACTCGATTCTCGAACGCCGGATGAAGTTGCAGCAGATGATAAAAAAATAAAAGGGGCGCACACAGCATTGATGCTCAAGGTTATTGAGCTGTTTCCAAGGCTCTACGAACTCAAAGCTTTCGCATTCCGTGAGGAACGAGAGTGGCGATTAGTCTCAATCTTGACAGGTAGTACGTCCGAGTCTTGTGAGTTTCGCGCTTCTAAGGGGCGAGTAATTCCGTATCGGACGTTCGACTTGAAGCCGCTGGACATGCCGTCCATTACAGAAGTGATTGTGGGACCGCGGCACGAGACCCCGCCAAGCGTTATTCAATCGTTGCTCAAGAGGGCGGGGTTCGGCGAAGTTTCTGTCCGGCGTTCAGAGGCGACCTACCGCTAGCTGTAACGTGAAGACATGATCGAATAACCATGCATTCGATTCGGGGTGACTACGGACTGTCCCAGTTAATTACCACTCAGACTAAGCGTCTTCAACTCCAACCCATCAATCTCCTGCAACGACTTGCAGGTCGCCATACATGCCGACGGTGGAACTCAACACGCGTTCGATCTGTTCTTCGCGTTCGGCCCATTGCTTCATGATGACTTCCGTAATTGAACGCGGCTCAATGCGCCACCCAACCCAAAGCAGAACATGAACGGCTTCGGTTCACTTACGCTGGTGGCAGCGAATTTGTTCAGCAGCGAGCAAATCACTCTGGCCGTATCCGTGGCAGTGGCCTGCCCACCGGTGAACACGAACGCGCCTACACCGGCTTGGGTGAGCGCTGAACGTTCCAACGTTCGATATCGCACTCTTTGATCACGCATGAGTGCGATCCAGCCGCGTTCGCCAATGGCGCGCAGCCAGTCGTCATCTGCCGCGCCGACTCCACAGGCATCAGCTGGCGTACGCACATTCGCGCCAGCTTCACGCATCGCATTAGCGAGCACTCGCGAGTAAATGGACTCGTCGAGATAAAAGACCGCTTGCTCAAGCCGCTTGGCGGCGGTCAAACTCGCAGCGGATGGCTTCTTCGATCGCTTCCTTTGTTGCGCCATAGTCCTCGGCCAGCTCTGTGAGCGAATCTCCTGCCTTGAAGCGGTCAGCCAGCACCGCGGTAGGCACTGCCGTGCCCACCAATACGGGACGACCAAAGGAGATTCGCGGGTCCATTACCACGGTCTTAGTTGATTCTTGTTGCGCTTCCTTGCGGGTGAAGGGAAAGAGTTTGATCGGCACGCCATGCGAGTCGCGCTCAATGCGCTGCAAATGCGCGCGGATCAACTCACCCATTTCCACTTGTCCTTCCCGGGACACATTAACGATCCGGTCGAGTTCTTCCACAAACAGGTTGATGCCGTGCGTGGCGAACTGGGCTTGCGACAGCGGTCGATCCAGTTTGAGGTGCTTGCTGACGTACTGCAGCGCTTTGCGAATTTTTGGCAGTGGAATACCGTGTTGGTGGCGGATTGCCGACAAGACATGCGCTTCGACTAGGTTTAGGAACGACAGACCCTCGGAGGCTTTGCCATCCAGACGGATCACGGCTTTAAAGCGCCCCGAGCCATCGCTGTAGTCATAGCCCACACACCAAGCGCGCAGCGTGGCGACTGGCATGTGCAAATAGTGTGCAGCTTCTACAAACGGATATGCCGGGGTCTCGCGCAGCGTTTGTAACTTGGTGGATGCCATCTTCCCTCGCCTACCATTGCCCTGGTCGAAGGGCTGAACTCTTCAATATTGTGGCACAGGCAATGTGCCATGACACTAGTCGATATTCGAACTGAGTGCCTTCAACTCGGCGGAGCGTAACCACTGCCGGGCACCGGGTTCGGGGTTATTTGGAAGTTAGGATCAGGGATAGTTGAAGTGTAGTTTGATACTCGCGCGCAGGCTGGGTTCGCTACGGGTAAAAGTACGGGCGACTACTCCTGCACCACGGTCTTGGCGTTGCTCGGTGCATCCTTGGCGATGTAGTTATGAATAGCTTTGAGGTCGGCGCGTGCGCAGCGACCACTTCACCATTGCTCAATCTCTTGGGCGAGTAGTTCGTGGAATTTTCCTGAGCTGTTCATCATTGGGTTCCGGCACCTTCCGCTCCAACTGCGGCAAGTTAATGGGTGTATCGGCCTTACGCAAAGTACGCCATGCTTGGTGAGGGATAGCTCAACTCAACCAACCAAACGCATCCATAGTTTTTAACCCGTTTCGGCTTTGATCTCCCGACTCATCAACTCTCGAACTGCCGCTTGCGGCGACAAACCTGCGTGCAGCATGCGGAATACCTGCTGGCAGATCGGCATGTCGACTTGATAGCGCGCGGCGACTTCCATGACGGCGCGTGCGGCGGCAACACCTTCCACCACCTGACCAATCTCTTGTTGGGCTTCTACAGCGCTCTTGCCTGCTGCGAAGGCCAAGCCAAACCGCCGATTGCGCGATTGATTGTCGGTGCAGGTCAGCACCAGATCGCCGAGTCCGGCCAAGCCCATGAAGGTTTCACGCTGTGCGCCTAACGCAATCCCCAGCCGGGTCATTTCCACCAGGCCGCGGGTGATCAATGCGATGCGGGTATTAGCGCCGAAACCCAGGCCATCGGAAATAGCCGCGCCGATGGCCAGCACATTTTTCACCGCGCCGCCCACTTCCACGCCCACCATGTCGGTAGAGGTATAAGCCCGAAAGTTGTGGCCGGAGATGCTCTTGGCCAACTCCAGGGCGAAGCTGGGGTCGTTGGCTGCCACCGTCATGGCGGTGGGTAGGCCCGCGCCCACCTCGCGTGCGAAGGTGGGACCGGATAACACGGCCATGGCTCGCTCGGCCCCCAATACTTCGGCAGCGACTTCGTGCGGCAATTTGCCCGAACTGAGTTCAAAACCCTTGGTGGCCCAGGCGATGCGTGCCGTCGGTTGCATCAGGGGGGCCAGTTGTTCGAGCAGGCTGTGGAATGCATGGCTGGGAGCGGCGACCAACACATCACGACAACCCTGCAGTGCCAGTTGCAAATCCGGTTGCACCGTCAGGCCGTCGGGAAATGCGGCCGTCGGCAGGTAGCGCGCGTTGCAGCGAGCCAGCGTCATCGCTGCCAGTTGCTCGCTATTGCGGCCCCATAAACGCGTCGGGCGGCCAACGCGGGCGAATTGAATCGCCAGCGCCGTACCCCACGAACCCGCACCGATGACTGCTATGGGTGTCATGGGGGCGTCATGCATTGTTGTCAGTTGACGCTGGGTTGATTGGCGGCACCGGCTGACGCGTTCTGTTGCGCCGCTTGATCGTACAACGCATCGAAGTTCACTGGCGGTACCAGGAACGGCGGAAAGCCGCCTTTGAGCAGCAGATCGGAGATGGTTTGACGAGCATAGGGTAGTAAGTAAGTGGGGCAGAACACGCCCAGAATTCGGCGCAATTCGCCTTCGGGAATATTGCGGGCCGCAAACGCTGCGGCCTGTTTCACTTCGCACAGCCAGATCGTCTTGTCGGCGGCCACCGATTGCACGCTGACATTCAGCACCACTTCGAACAACTCTTCGGATAGTTGGCTGACGTTGGTGTTGAGATTCATGTTGACCGTGGGATTGCCAAGGTCTTGCGGGACGCGTGGACCCATTGGCGATTCGAAGGAGACGTCCTTCAAATACACCACCTGCGGTGCGAATTGCGGTGCGTTCGGATCGGTAGCGCCGTTTTGCGGATTACCATCTTGAGAATTGATTGGGTCAGCCATGGTGAAGCCTTACTAGTAAGTCATCGTTATAAAAAGGGTTGAGCGTTACTGGGGGCAATCACTTGGGCGCCAGGCCCAGCAATGCATCCAATTCGCCTTTTCGATCCAGAGTATAGAGATCATCGAAGCCACCGACATGACGCTCGCCGATGAAGATCTGCGGCACCGTGCGGCGTCCGCCGGAACGTTGCAACATGATGTCGCGCTGTTCCGGTTGATCGTCAATCTTGATTTCGCGAAACGCCACTTGCTTGCGTGCGAACAATTGCCGTGCACGGTCGCAATAAGCACAAATATGCGTGCTGTACATGACAATGTCGGGTCCGCTCATAAACCGTCAAGCCTTCTTGGCGTTGCTGCTTGGCTTGCTGAGCGGCAGATTGTCTTGCCGCCAA
This sequence comes from Pseudomonadota bacterium, assembly GCA_031388915.1. Taxonomy (GTDB): domain Bacteria; phylum Pseudomonadota; class Gammaproteobacteria; order Steroidobacterales; family Steroidobacteraceae; genus CAILZL01. The sequence continues at coordinate 4,358 of JANMSB010000372.1, forward strand.
CCGGCCAGGCCACCACTTAAATTGAACACGGTGGTGTAACCTTGCGACTTGAGCAGCTTAACGGCTTGCGCGGCGCGGCCGCCGGATTCGCAGCAGACAATGACCGGTTTCTCGCGGTATTTCTTGATGCTATCGACGCTGGCGGGCAAGGCATCCTGGCTGATGTGCCGGGCATTGACGATGTGCCCGCTGGCGAACTCTTCCGCCGTGCGCACGTCAAGGACCAGGGCGCCCTTGTTGTGCAAAGCGATCGCCTCGTTGTTGCTGATGCCGGTTGCGCCCTGGGTACGGCTGCGCAACTCGAAGGCCAGTGCGATCAAGACAACTAGCAGGGTGCCGCCCGCAAGGTAGGGGTGATTGTTGAGATATTCCAAAAAGCGATCCATGAATAGCGTGTCCGACCAGCCGAGGCTTGAGCAACAAAGGGCGCGCAGTATATCAGTCGCGTCCCCTCCGCGAGTCTTCCTGGCATGCCTCTGCCTGATCGGCATGTTGCTGGCCTCGGTTGCCGGGGCTGTCTCGCGCGACACCGCCAAGGCCAAGGAATCCGAACTCAAGCAGGTGCGCGAGCGTATCGAAACCGTGCGCAAATCCATCCAGGCGGATGCCGAGCGCCGCGATTCGCTGGCGGGTGAGTTAAAACAGGCCGACGAGAGCATCCAAGCTGCCCGCGGTTCGTTGGCGGAAGTCCGTAGCCGGCGACTGGCAGTCGAACAACAGCTCAGAGCCTTGCAACAAGAGCAGGCGGCGGCGCAGACCAAATTGGAGTTGGAGCGTGTGTCGCTCGCCAAGGAACTACAGTTGTCCTACATGAATGGACGCAATGAACAACTGAAGCTGTTGTTCAATCAACAAGACCCCGCGCAACTGGGGCGGATGCTGAATTACTACGGCTATTTTGGCCGCGTGCGTACCGAACACATGAAGGCGATCAACGAACAGTTGGCACACCTGGAACTGTTGGCGGCACAAATCGGCGCCGAGAATGACAAGCTCCGGGAAATTGAAGCCGCAAACGAACGCAGCGCCAACGCCTTGGCCCAGGCCCGCAAGCGCCGCGCGGCCACCCTGGCGCAGGTGGAAAACAAACTCAAATCCGGCAATGAGCGACTCAGCAAGTTGCAATCCGACGCCAAAGGCCTGGAGCGACTGGTGGATGAGCTGCGCAAAGCGATGGCGCGCGCCGCTGCTGAAGCCGATGCCAGAGCCAAAGCAAGCGGTGGCAAAACTGTGAATCGCGCCCCGCCCACCGGTCGCGGCAAGTGGCCGTGGCCGGTCAAAGGTGACGTACTGGCCCGCTTTGGCCAACCTCGCGCCGGCGGACCATTGAAATGGGAGGGCCTGATGATCGGCTCCGCGCAGGGTGCTCAGGTGCGCGCGCCCGCCGCCGGGCGAGTGCTGTACTCCGACTGGTTGCCCGGGTTGGGTTTGCTGCTGATCCTGGATCACGGCGGCGGCATCATGAGCCTGTATGGACACAACGAGCAGCTCTACAAGAAAGTCGGCGAGCAGGTGAGCGCCGGGGAACTGCTCTCGGCAGTAGGTGAGACCGGCATCGACGGACGCAACGGCGTTTATCTGGAGATTCGCAATGGCAAGCAGCCGGTAGACCCGCTCAACTGGCTGGGCAAACCCTAGGGTCTGTTAACCATTAGGCGATCGCTGCGTTGGAGTCCCAGAAAGCGCCAGGCAAGGCGCGAGGAGTGAAGTTTGGTCATTCCAAATAAACGACGAGTAACGCGGCATGGCGCTTTCTGGGGCCCAACCCGGAGGGACGGGGCCAGCAGGGCTCAGGACTGTGTTGCACCTCGCTTGAGTACCCAAGTTATCAATGTGAGTACACTACGCTCGGTGCGCCGCGTCCTGAACCCTGCTGACCTCCGTCGCAGTGATCGCCTAATGGTTAACAGACCCTAGAGTCACATCACACTATTTGCGCATGAATTGCGTGGTCACCTTATTGACCGCCCGAAAGTTTCCTTTGGTAGGCACCTTCCGATGACCATGAACTGATACCCGCTTCAAAGTTTGTTGCGGAGTGGTCTTGCATGATGCGGCCCTAGTGAATTCTGATACACACCGCTACTACTAATGAACAATAGACAGGAAATGTCAGCGGCGACTGGGGACAGTGTTGTGGCGACGATGTTGCCGCAATTCGACGCCACCTCGTTCAATCCCTATGGGCAGTTGCTCAAGCTGCTGTTGCCGCGTGCGCTGAATATCGCGATTCACGATCGCAACGGCGTACTGCTGTGGTCAGCCGACGCTTGTGAAACCGGCGAACTGCGAGAAGTGGTTGAAGATGAGATTGCACGCAGCCAGCTCGAGCCGCCGGAAGACGGCTGGTGTGTGGCGCGCATGCTGCCTTTGGATCGCGAGACGGCCTATGTTTTTCCGTTGCGGGACGCTGGCCAACACTTGTTGGGAATTGTGGCGCTGTCGTGCGCCGAGCACGGCGCGGCGGCGCGCAGCGCCGAATTGCTCACCAGTTTGTTGCGCCCCGCGCTGGAAGTGCTGAATCGCGAATTGACCAGTCACTACAACATCGAATCCTTGCAGCGCGATCTACGCGCACGCGACGGCGATTTGGCCGTGGTGTTGGGCGAAGATACCGGCACGCACGAGCAGCTCAACGAAGTCGACGATTTTGCGCGTTTGGTCAAAGCCTGCGTGAAGCATATCGGCAGCGCCGTGGGCGCGTTGTTGATCCCCGAGAAAAACATTGCCGTGTATCGCACCGGCGACGAGTTGGCGCCTGGCGCCGGTTCCGAACTGCTGAATCGCACCCATCGGCATTTATTTTCGCTGGCCCAGGTGCAGCGCCGCACCATCGTACTCAACCGCGCGATCGACACCGGCCCGTTGGCGCGCATCGAACACAAAATTCTTGCCTGCCCGGTGGTCTACGGTGCGCGGCGCGTGGTGGGTGTGTTGATCTTTTTCAAGCCGCTGGCGGGGGCCGACTTTACGCTGCGTGAAATTCATCTGGTCGAACTACTAGCGCGGCGCACATCGCAAATCCTGCTGCACGCCTACGACGCCGGCACTGGCTTGCTGACCCGTCCGGCACTGGAGAAGCGCGCCGTCAACGCGCTGCGTGCGCAACGCGACAACGAAGCTCATCATGTTATCTATGTCGATATCGATCGCTTGCATGTGCTTAATGAAATCTACGGCATGCATATCGGCGACGAAGTTATTACGCGCGTCGCGGCTTTAATTCGTGCCGTTACTACCACGCGAATTTCCGCTGCCAAGATCTCCGGCGACCGACTAGCCTTGTTCATGCAGAATGCATCGATGAAAGAGGCGGCGGCGCTTGCCGAGTCGTTGTGCGAAGCCATCGGCAACATGGGGTATACCATCGGCGCCAAGGCGGTGGAAGTCAGTGCCAGCTTTGGCGTAGCGCCGGTGCAGCATACCGAACATCCTTTATCGCACGCGTTGGCCAGCGCCGAAGCGGCTTGCAAAGCCGCCAAAGATCGCGGTCGCGGCCGGGTCGAGGTGTTTCAAGATGCCGATCACAGCATCATTCGGCGCGTCGAGGATGTCATCTTGATCGGCGCGATTCGCGAAGCGATCGAGCACGACTTGTTCCACATGGAGGCGCAGCCCATCGTGGATCTGCAGGTCGATTCGGGCCGCCGGCATTACGAGCTGCTGTTGCGCATGACCGATAGCAATGGCCAGTCGGTGACTGCTGAAAAATTCTTACTGGCCGCCGAACGTTATCAATTGGCGCCTGCCATCGATCGTTGGGTGGTGAACTACGTACTGGAAATGGTATCGGCCGTTGCGCCGCAGTTGCAGCGCGTCGGCGCCTGCTTTGCGGTGAATTTATCGGGCCAATCGCTGGGCGACGACGAGTTTCTGGACTTCCTACAAACTAAGCTCCGTGCGCATAGCTCGATAGCACCACTGATTTCCTTTGAGCTGACGGAAACTGCCGCCGTATCCAACATCGTGCGTGCCGAAACGCTGATGCGCAAGCTACGGGACCTCGGCCACGACATCGCACTGGACGATTTCGGCAAAGGCTTGTCATCCTTGTCGTATCTAAAGTCGCTGCCCGTGACCTGCGTCAAAATCGACGGCGAGTTGATCCGAGATCTGGTGCAGAACCCGCGCTCGCAGGCCATGGTGAGTGCGGTAGTGCAATTGGCGCGCGCCATGAAGCTGACCACCACGGCCGAATGTATCGAGAGCGATGCGATTCATCGTATTGTCGCCGAGCTGGGCGTGGATCACGCCCAGGGGTATGCCATCGGCCGGCCGCGTCCCCTGGAAAAGGTGCTGCAAGAGTTGCTGACCAGCGCCAACTTGCCAGTGGGGCTGCAGCGCGCCTGCTGAACGGCGCTCCTGCCGTAGGCGTGGTGCGAGCAACGCTTGCACAATCCTGCTTGAGTGACTACAACGAGGCTTCACCTCGTGTCGCGCGGAGTTCGCTTCGAAATGCCCCTGACCCTGACTGCCGATCAGATCGCCGATCTGGTCAACGCCACCTGTGGCGAACCGCGTTCCTTGCTGGGTTATCACGAGTTTGCCCGTGCGCAGGATCATCCGGTAGCCCTGGTGCGGGTGCTGGAGCGCGACGCGCTTAGTGTCAGCGTGTTTTGGGAGGACGAAACACTCGCCGATGCCAAACCGCTGCTGCAGTTGCATACCGCGGGTTTGTTCGAAGGCCGAGTTGTTTATCGCCGACCCTTGCTGCCGTATCGTCTGTTTATTCGCTATCGCGACGGCAGCGAATTGATCAAACACGATCCATATTACTTCGCGCCGCAGTTATCCGATCTGGATCTACATCTGTTTGGCGAAGGTAATCACCACGCCCTGTATCGCAAGCTCGGTGCGCATCCAGAAGTGCTGGATGGTGTGTCAGGTGTGCGGTTTGCCGTATGGGCGCCCAATGCGCAACGGGTCAGTGTGGTGGGCGATTTCAATTTTTGGGACGGCCGCCGCCAGGTGCTGCATGCCTTGGCCGGCTCCGGCATTTGGGAGTTGTTTGTGCCGGGCATTGGCATTGGCACGTTCTACAAGTTCGAGATCCGCACCCACGATGGCCGCGTGTTGCTCAAGGCCGATCCTTATGGCTTGCAAATGCAGTTGCGACCGGACACGGCCAGTGTGGTTGCCGCGTTGGACGCTTACGAATGGCAGGACGCCGCGTGGCTACAACAACGCCGCCACTGGCAACCGCAAGTGGCGCCCATCAATGCCTATGAAGTGCATCCCGGGTCCTGGCGGCAACACCCGGATGGCAGCTTCTTAAGCTGGCGCGAGCTGGCCGAACAATTGATTCCCTATGTCGCCGAGATGGGCTACACGCACATCGAACTCATGGGTGTGGCCGAGCATCCCTTCGATGACTCTTGGGGTTATCAGGTGACTGGTTACTACGCGCCAACGGCGCGCCATGGTTCGCCGCAGGATTTCCGTAGGTTTGTCGATCGCTGCCATCAAGCGGGCATTGGCGTGTTGATGGATTGGGTGCCGGCGCACTTTCCCAAGGACGAGCACGGTCTGCGCGAGTTCGACGGCACGGCGTTGTACGAACATGCCGATTCGCGCCAAGGCGAACATCAGGAATGGGGCACCAAGATTTTTAATTACGGCCGCCATGAAGTGCGCAACTTCCTGGTGGCCAATGCCTTGTACTGGATCGAGCAATTTCATATCGACGGCCTGCGCGTCGATGCGGTGGCCTCGATGCTGTATCTGGATTACAGCCGCAACGCCGGCGAGTGGATACCCAACAAATACGGTGGTCGCGAGAACATCGATGCCATCGAGTTTCTCAAGCAATTGAATTGGGCGGTTGGCCACTACTTTCCCGGCGTGATGACCCTGGCCGAGGAATCCACCGCGTTTCCTGGCGTGACCCAACCGGTGCATCTGGGTGGCTTGGGCTTTACCCTCAAGTGGAACATGGGCTGGATGAACGACACGCTGCGTTACATGCAGCTCGACCCCGTGTATCGGCGCTACGAGCACAACCTCATCACCTTCTCGATGATGTACGCGTATTCGGAACGCTTCATGTTGCCGCTTTCGCATGATGAAGTGGTGCATGGCAAACGCTCGCTGCTTAGCAAGATGCCCGGCGACGAATGGCAGCAACGCGCCGGCCTGCGCTTGTTGCTGGGCTACATGACCGCGCATCCGGGTAAGAAATTGTTGTTCATGGGTTGCGAGTTCGGCCAATGGCACGAATGGCGTGCACGCGAACCCTTGGATTGGCCGTTGCTCGATCACGCCAAACATCGCAGCTTGCGCGAGTGGTGCAAGACCATGAATTTCATTTATCGCGAACGGCCCGAATTACATGCCAGCGATCACAGTTGGGAAGGCTTTCAATGGTTGGACTTGAGTAACGCCACCGACAGCGTGTTTGCCTTCATGCGCCGCAGCGCTCCGAATACCGAACCGCTGTTGTGTGTGTTTAACTGCACGCCGGTGCCGCGCGACAACTATTTGTTCGGCGTGCCGCTGCCGGGACGCTATCGCAAATTGTTGGATAGCGACGATCCCGCCTGGGGTGGTTCGGGCTACAGTAATCAATACACCGTGGACGCCGAAAGCAATGGCTGGGCAGGGTTTCCGCATCGCATGCGACTGCACTTGCCACCCCTGGCGGTGACTTTCTGGCAACGCGGTTAATTCGACTGTGTTAGAAAGCGCTGAAAGGCGCAGTGCGGCGTTAAAATGTCTTGAAAAATCCTCACGTACTGGCGTGTACGCTGCGTTTTTTCAAGCCATTTTGCCTTGCATTGCATCCTTTGATCGCTTTCTAACACAGTCGAATTAGTGCGCGCACTGACAACCGTAATAGTTTGACGGACGATGATGGATAAACTGATCGACCTGCCTATATTGAAGCATGGTGAGCCGCTACCGCTGGGCGCCAATCCAGTGACCGAGGGCATCAACTTCGCCGTGTTTGCCAGTCGCGCCGAGTCGGTGGAGCTGTGTGTCTTTGACTCCGACGGCGTCACCGAGCTGCATCGTTTGCCGTTGCCCGGGCATACCGCCGGTGTGTGGCATGGCGTGTTGCCCAAGCCCTGGGGACAAACCGGCCTACTGTATGGTTTTCGCGTACATGGCCCTTATGAGCCGGCGCGCGGGTTACGGCACAACCCGGCCAAGCTACTGATTGATCCTTACGCACACGCTTTGCGCGGCGAGCTGACCTGGCATCCGGCGTTAAATGGATTTGCCGGTGCCGAGACCGAGGGTGTCGCCGATCACGCCGATAGCGCGCCCTACGTACCGAAGTGTGTGGTAGTTGACCCCACCTTCGATTGGCAGGGAGATCATCCGCCATCGGTACCCTGGCGCGATTCCGTCATCTACGAAATGCATGTGAAAGGTTTTACGCAACTGCATCCCGAAGTGCCAACCGCACATCGCGGCACTTACTTAGGCATGGCGCATCCGGCGGTGATTGGCTACTTACAACGTCTGGGCATCACTGCGGTGGAGCTGATGCCGGTACAGGACTTTGTCAGCGAAGCGTTCTTGGTGGCCAAGGGACTGCGCAACTACTGGGGTTACAACAGCCTTGCTTGGAGCGTACCGGCGCGCGCCTATGCGACTGCTGGTAGTAACGACCCGGTGGCTGAGTTCAAGACCATGGTGCGTGCGCTGCATGCGGCGGGTATCGAAGTGATTCTGGATGTGGTCTACAACCACACTGCCGAAGGCAGCGAACTGGGCCCGACGTTAAGTTGGCGCGGCCTGGACAACGGTGCGTACTACAGCTTGTCGCAGGATAACCCGCGTTTTTATATGAATCGCAGTGGCTGCGGCAATACCGTGGCGGTACATCATCCGGCGACGCTGCAAATGGTTATTGATTCCTTGCGCTACTGGGTTGAAGTGATGCATGTCGATGGCTTCCGCTTCGACTTGGCGCCGATATTGGGGCGCGACGACCATCGCTTCCGCACCGATGCGCAATTCTTTCAACTGCTGCGACAAGAACCGGCGTTGCGCTACATCAAGTTGCTTGCCGAACCCTGGGATGTGGGCGCCGATGGCTATCAATTGGGTCGATTCCCCAACGGCTGGTCGGAATGGAATGACTTGTACCGCGACACCATGCGCGGTTTCTGGCGCGGCAACCCCGGTTCCTTGGGCGCCTTTGCCGAACGCTTTGCCGGCTCCAGCGATTTGTTTCGCAACGCCGGTCGCAAGCCCACCGCCAGTGTCAATTTCGTCAGTTGCCATGATGGCTTCTGTTTGCAGGACTTGGTTAGCTACAACGATAAACACAACGAAGCCAATCTCGAAGATAACCGCGACGGTCACAGCCACAACTTGAGTTGGAATTGCGGCGTGGAAGGCGCTACCGACGATCCGGCGATATTGCAGTTACGCAGCCAGCAGGCCCGCAACTTGTTGGCGACATTATTGTGTTCGCAGGGCGTGCCGATGTTGTGCGCCGGTGATGAGTTCGGCCGCACGCAATTAGGCAACAACAATACCTACTGTCAGGATAACGCCATCAATTGGCTGGATTGGTCGCTGGTGGAGCGCAACCAAGAATTGCTGCAATTTGTGCGACAGCTAATTCATCTGCGTAAACAAGCGCCGGGTTTGCGACGCGATACCTTTCTCAAAGGTGCGCGCGGTCCGGGTCATGAACACAAGGATGTCAGTTGGCGGCATCCGCTGGGACACGAGTTGGACGCGGGCGAATGGCATGATGGCAGCGCACGTTGCATCGGCATATTGATTGGCCAGGCGTTTGTCGATTTGCACGGCAATACGCAGGGGCATCTGTTCCTGCTGTGTAATATCAGCGATCAGCCGATGCGTTTCGCACTGCCCAAACCGCAACGCGATGTGGAGTGGCGGCTGGCGTTCGATACGGCTATTGATGGCATGTTGGATTCGCCGCCGCTCATCAGCGATGCCTATGTCGTGCCGGGACATTCGATGGCGTTATTGACCGATGGCTTGCACGAACGACGTATACAACCACGCAACGCATACAACGACTCAGCATTAAACGACGCATGAATAACCTCGATCCCCACGCCTTGGCGAGTTTGGCAACACAGTATGGTTTGGGTGAGTCGTACTACGACTATCGCGGCGGGTTCCGGAAGTTTTCCGACGCCACACGGGGTGCGATTCTGCACGCCATGGGCGCCACTGCGCCGCGACCGCACAAACCCTCTGCGCTTCCCGCAGTGTGCGTGCGTACCCAGGAAGAATTGTTTTGCGACGTGTACTTGCCGGCAGAGTCAGTTGATGGTCTGCGCGTGGAAATTCACACTGAATCGGGGCAGGTCATCACCGCCGAACATCGCCGCCAACAGTTGCAGCGATTAACTGATCATAGTTATCAGTTGCCGTTGCCAAGTCACTTGCCGCCGGGCTATCACCGCCTCAGCCTGCATGTGGCGGGACAGGACACCGCCAGTTGTGCCTTGATCGTGACGCCGTTGCGTTGCTATGAACCCCTGTCCATGCAGCAGGGGCGGCGTCTATGGGGGTTGTCTATTCAACTGTACACACTGCGCTCGGCGCGCGACTGGGGCGTGGGCGACTTTGCCGACCTTAAGGAGTTGATTCGTGCCGCCGCGCCACACGGTTGCGCCACCATCGGCTTGAATCCACTGCATGCGTTGCGTCCAGCCGATGCCGTGCATATCAGTCCTTACAGCCCTTCACATCGAGAGTTCCTCAATCTGCTGTACATCGCCGTGCCGGAAGTGGCTGAGTACGCGCACTGCACGGAAGCCCATGCCTGGGTGGCGAAACACCAGGAACAACTCGCAGCAGTACGTGCAGCGCAGTGCGTAGACTATCTGGGCGTGGCCAAACTCAAGTTCCCGGTATTGCGTTTGCTGTATGCCGAATTCGTACGCACGCAACTGGCGCGTGACACGCCGCGCGCGCACGCCTTCCGCGAGTATGTGAGTCAGCAGGGCGAGCCGCTGCGCCTGCACGCCTTGTTCGATACGCTGGATCAATACTTCAGCACCCAACCAGGTCAGCATTGGGGTTGGCGTAGTTGGCCGGCTGACTATCACGATCCGCACAGCTCGGCAGTGCAAGCTTTTGCCGCACAGCATGCTAAGCCGATTGAATGCTTCATGTACCTGCAATGGCTCGCGGCAACGCAATTGGCCGACGCACAGCAGTTGGCGCGCGAGTGCGGCATGGCCTTGGGCCTGTACGGCGATGTGGCGGTGGGCGTGAACCCCAATGGTTCGGAGGTGTGGTCGAATCGTCGCTTGTATGTTGACGGTGTATCAGTGGGCGCGCCGCCTGATCCGTTGGCACTCAAGGGCCAGGATTGGGGTATTCCCCCCCAGCATCCGCTGGAACTGACAGCGCAAGCCTACCAACCGTTCGTACGCATGCTGCGCTCTAACATGCAGGCAGCCGGCGCTTTACGCATCGATCATGTCATGACGCTGTGCCGCCTGTGGTGGGTGCCGCGCGGCGTTGAAGCCACCGAAGGCGTGTATGTGCATTATCCGCTGGATGACTTGATGAAGCTGGTGGCGCTGGAAAGTGTGCGTAACCAATGTCTGGTGATCGGCGAGGATCTCGGCACCGTGCCCGATGCCATGCGCCATGCCATGGAGCGTTTCGCGCTGTATCACTACAAAGTATTGTTCTTCGAGAAAGCCCACGACGGCCAGTTCATTGCTCCACACGACTATGTGCAGCGCGCCTTGGCAGTGGTGACCACGCATGACTTGCCACCATTCAAAAGTTGGTGGCAGGGCGATGATATTGCGCTGCGCATCAAACTCAATTTGTATCCCGACGCTGCGGTGGTCGAGCAAGTTAACCGCGAGCGTGCGCATGATCGACACTTGCTGATGCAAGCACTGGCGCGCACCGACCTATGGCATTGGCAGCCGCAAGAATCGCCGCCCGTGTATTCGCAAGCGTTGATGCGCGCGGCTTACCTATACACCGCGTTATCCAAATCAGCTCTGTTAGTGGTGCAGCCCGAAGATCTGCTGGGCATGACCGACCCCGTCAATGTCCCCGGCACTAACACCGAACACGCCAACTGGCAACGCAAACTCAGCGCCGACCTATGCGACCTGCTGCAGCAACCCGGCACGCAGGAATTCATGCAGGCCATGAATAAGGCCAGACGCGGCGAGAATCCGAATGGGTGAGTGAGGTGCAGGTGGTTATGCCTAGCAGGCAAGGTAGTGTGGCGCCAAATAGGCCCAACCCATCGGTCGTGATGGGTGCTTCGCCGCTTGCTATACGTTGGGCAGCTTTGGCAAGTCAGTCTGTACTTTTACGGCGCGTGTGTACACACTAGCCGCGCGCAATGCAACCGCAATGCAGCCGCTTCGGTTGATGTGCAGCCACTAAGAACCTGTTCAAAGTCTCGATGTACGTGAGTATTTTTTGGCAGGTTTCAACGCCGCGATGCGCCCTTCAGCGAGACTTTGAACAGGTTCTAAGAACAACGGGGCACTAAGGAGAGACATATGCGGACCAATCACCTTACTCAACCGCCTACCGTATTTATCGTTGATGACGATCCCGCCGTACAACAGGCGCTGCGTCTGTCGTTCCGGTCGGTGGGTTATCGGGCCGAGGTGTTCGGTTCCGCAGCGCAATTCTTGGCGGCTTACAGCGAGCACCTGGCCGGATGCATCCTGTTGGACGTGCGCATGCCCGGTATGTCGGGCTTGGAGTTGCAGGAAAAACTCAACGAGCGTCACTCCATACTGCCCGTTATCTTCATGACCGGTCACGGCGATGTGCCCATGGCGGTCACGGCGATGCAAGCCGGCGCTGTGGATTTCGTGCAAAAGCCATTCAACGATCAGGAGTTGATTGACCGGGTTGCGCAGGCGATGAATCGCGACGCAAGCAATCGCAGCGTGCTTCTGGAAAAACACGAAATACGCAAACGCCTGGATTCTCTAACGCCGCGTGAACGCGAAATCATGGATATGGTGGTCAACGGCAAGGCTAACAAAGTGATTGCCGGCGACTTGCAGCTCAGTCAGCGTACCGTGGAAATTCATCGCGCCCGCGTCATGGAAAAGATGCTGGCTACTTCACTGGCGCATTTGGTGCGCATGGTGATTGCCGTGGACGAATCCGATACCGACGATCTCGGAGTCACCAAGCTGACGCGTGCATGAGTTGGTTTGATGAAAAACAATCCGCGTGGCTGTATCGTCAAGCGGCGCGTGCAGAATCGGATGCCCGCATTAGTCAACTGTTCACCGCGTTAGCAGCTGCAGCGGATGAGCAGGCAGCCGTTTGGAGCAAGACGGGTGCGGGTGACTTTGTTCCGGGGCCACGGGCACGATTAGTGGCCGCGTTAATGCGCTACATCCCGCCACGTCGCATGCGTTCGATTCTGGCGGCGATGAAATTGAGGGGACTGTCCGCCTACAGCGTCGGCGCCATGAGTGCCGGTGGCCATGTCATGCCAACGACGCTTGCCGAGGTTGGTTTAAGTCATCGCGGCTTGGCTGGCGGTAACTTGCGCGCCGCCGTGTTCGGTGTGAACGATGGCCTGGTATCGAACGTTTGTTTGATCATGGGGGTAGCTGGCGCTGCCGGTCCGCAGTGGGTATTGACCAGCGGCATCGCCGGTTTGTTAGCAGGCGCGTTGTCGATGGCGGCCGGCGAATATGTTTCCATGCGTTCGCAGCGCGAGATGTACCAGCATCAAATCGGTTTGGAACGTGCCGAGCTGGACGAATATCCGCATGAAGAAGCCGAAGAATTGGCGTTGATTTATCAAGCGCGCGGCATGGAGCTGTCCCGCGCCCGCGAGTTCGCTACTGAATTGATGCGCGATCCAAAACATGCGTTGGATGTGTTATCGCGCGAGGAGTTGGGTTTGAATCCCGATGACCTGGGTTCACCGTGGGGCGCTGCGTTGTTTTCATTCGCTGCATTTGCGCTGGGCGCCAGCGTGCCGCTGCTGCCGTTTTTGTTGGGGGCGACCAGTCAAGCGGCGTTGCTGATGTCGGCTGCGGCGACTGGCGTCGCTTTGTTTGCAGTGGGCATGGCGCTGAGCTTGTTCACCGGACACAACGCCGTGCTCGGTGGCCTGCGCATGTTGCTGATCGGCGGCGCTGCTGGCGTAGTGACGTATGCCATCGGTCAGGGACTGGGTGCGGCCCTAGCCTGAGAACCTGTGGTGCAATGGTTGCGCACGGTGCTGTCGCACACCGGCGTACCGCAAGCCGGCCAGGCCGACCAGCATCCATAGCCAAGCAGGGTTCATAGCGCCTCCGCCGCCACCGGAGCCTGTCGGTTCCGTTGCGGCAGTGACGGTGCTGGTGGGCGAGGTCGGGGCGGTGGCGTTAGTACTCACCTCGAGAGTGAACGTCGCGCTGTTGTTGTTGAGATTGCTGTCAGCGGCAGCACTGACAGTGGCACCAACAATGTAACTGCCTAGTTGGGTGCTGTGCAGCGTCAATGCCAATGAACGAGTTGCGAAAGCCGCCAGGCTATCGAACTGACAGTTGACCTGAGTATCGACGTTGTTGGGGTTGGCAACGCAGCTACCGCCGGCAACCGTCGCGGCGGCAACCATCACGCCAACTGGAACTGTTACCTGCACGCTTAATGCGTTGGCCGTGGCAGTACCGATGTTCTGTACCGGCAACGACCAAGTGAAGCTGGTTCCCGGTGCGAATTGCAATTGCGAGTTGGCGCTGGCAATCGTGACATCGGGTTCCGTGACGGGAATCAAACAGGCTGCATATTGCAGGGTGGCGAAAATCGAATCGCGACTGCATTGCGAGAGCTCGCTGCTGCCGTTGATCTGTGAGCCCATCAAGTAACTCTGCGCCGCCGTGCCGCCGCAAACTCCTTCGCCATCATGAACGGCGCCCAGTTGATGGCCCAATTCATGGGCAGCCACCAATGAATCGATCCACGCGCCGCGATTACGCAGTTCCGACAGACTGCTGCCATAGCGCGCACCGCAAATACTGCTCATATAGGCAATGCCCAGCGTGTCGCCATCTAAATCGCGGCCGGTGAACAAATGCGTGGCGGCATAGGTGCGCATCACTGGATCGCTACTGCGTAATTGTCCCAGCGAGTTCAGCAACGTATCGGCACTGCTGCTGGCTGATAGCGCGGTGGGATCTTGGTCGTAGACCGTGACGTTGGCAGCATGAATTTGCAGACCCATTTGCGCGGAAAAAATCCCGTCGATGTTGTTAAGCCGCACCATGATGGCGTCCCTTGCCGCTTGATCCGAGCTGTACCGCGCCCGAACCGCCGCGTCCGCCAGGGCTTGCAACTCCAATATCAAGGTTGGTCCACCCGTAGCGCTGGCGGTTTGGTCGCTTAATTCGCCGGCAATAGCTTGATAAGTAGCCAAGCCAGTGTCGACGTTGGCAGTAGCCGCCTGGTGTGAACCGCAATACTCGGCGCCGAGGTCGATAGTGGTGTCGGAAAGTTTGAATATGACCGTTTCGCTGTTGGGTACGGGTAAGGAAACGGCCAGTGCGCTGCGAATATCGGCGCTGGGTTCGATGACGTACAGCTCGGCGCCATCCCAGATCAAACCATAGGTGCCAGCGTTGGTTTTGGTGAGTCGCGCCCAGGACTGGGGTTTGCCTTCCAGGCTGCCGCGTAGCAGGGTGGGTCCACTGGCTTGGGCGGGCAGCGACTCCGCCAACGGCTTGTTGTGCTCCAGACGCAGGGTAAGTTGACTACCATACACACTCAACTGGGTACGTTGCCCGGTGGCGTGAGCGGATAGAGTGCTGATGCGTTTGTTGTCTACAGTCCGGGGATCGAAGGCAGCGTAACGGTGGATGCGCACTGCTTGTTGCGCGGCAGCCTGCGCCATCATGGGTGCGCACAGCACAGCGAATGACAGTGCAATAACTACGAACCAATGCGAGCGAACAAATCTACGGCGGATCATGTTTATCTTGTCGCATATTTGAGACCGATGTGCCACGAAAACGTGACATATGCACGAAAATAATGTGACTTATGTTTGGTTCGGATGATGAATGTGCACTGGGTCACTCTCTTTTTGAGTTGCTCGAATAGGTACTCGAACCATGAAGCTTTTGCTCCGCTGCCTAGTACTTTGCGTGAGCGCTTGTCAGCCCACCGCTTCAATCGAAGTGATGGGCACGGTCGAACGTGATCGCCTCGAGTTGGTAGCCGAAGCGCATGAACCCATTGCCGAGCTACTGGTGCACGAAGGCGATCATGTGCAGGTGGGGCAGGTGCTGCTGCGGCAGACAGCGGGCGCCATGCAGCCGCGTCTCGAACAGGCACAGGCGCAACTGAGTAAGGCCGAGCAACAACTACGCGAGTTACAGCGCGGACCACGCGCTCCAGAAATTGAAGAAGCCAAGGCGCAATTGGAATCTGCAGTCAGCAATCTCAATACCGCCGAGTTGGAATTCCAGCGTGCGCAGCAACTGTTGCGAGCCCAGTTGCAGAGCCAAGCATTGTTGGATCAAGCGCGCTCGATCCGCGATGCGGCGCTGGCGGCGCGTAAGCAAGCGCAACTGCGCTTGCAGTTGTTGCAGGAAGGCACGCGCATTGAGCAAGTGGAGCAAGCCAAGGCGACGGTAGCGGCAGCGCGTGCCTCGCTGGCGGAGCTGCAAGTATCGGCGACGCGTTATGCCATTACTGCGCCGCGTGCCGGCGTGATCGAAGCCTTGCCCTACAAGCTGGGCGAGCGGCCGCCTGTCGCCCAGCCCGTGGTCATCCTGTTGGCGGATGATCGAACTTATGCGCGTGTTTACGTGCCGGAAACATTGCGTGCGCAATACCTAGCCGGTAGCGCGGTGCAAGTGCGTGCTGATGGTATCGATCGGGTCTTGTCCGGCACCGTGCGCTACGTATCGGCACAGGCTGCGTTCACGCCGTACTACGCATTGACGCAAGCCGATCGCACGCGCTTGAGTTATTTGGCCGAGATCGATTTGCAGGACGCACAAGACTTGCCTGTTGGCCTGCCGGTGCAAGTGAGCCAACCGTGAATGGCGGTTCCGAATACGCCGTCACCGCCAATGGCTTGAGCCGTCGCTTTGGCGACAAGCTGGCGGTGAATAACGTCAGCCTGTCGATCCCGCGCGCACAGATATTCGGGTTTCTCGGGCCGAATGGCTCCGGCAAGTCCACCACCATTCGTATGTTATGCGGGCTGTTGCGTCCCACGGCCGGCGAATGTGTGGTGTTGGGTCAACGCATGCCGCAACACGCGAATAGCGTACGCAACAGGATTGGCTACATGACGCAACGCTTCTCGCTGTGGGAAGACTTGACGGTACGCGAGAACCTGGAGTTCATGGGACGCATTTTTGCATTGACCAAGCAGCAGCTTAGCGAGCGCATCGACTGGCGACTGGATCGCTATCAATTACGCGATCTGGTCGGGCAACTGGCGGGCACCTTGAGTGGCGGACAAAAACAGCGGTTGGCACTGGCGGCGGCGACCTTGCATAAGCCGGAGTTGTTGTTGCTGGACGAGCCCACCAGCGCCGTAGATCCGCAGAGCCGTCGCGATTTCTGGGAAAGCCTGTTTGAACTGGTCGATGCCGGTACAACGATCCTAGTGTCCACGCACTACATGGATGAAGCCGAGCGTTGTCACCAACTCGCCATTCTCGATCAAGGCAGGTTAGTGACCTGCGATACGCCCAAGCAGTTGATCAAGCAGATTGGTGTGCGAGTGGTCAAGGTCGAGACCGAGCAGAGCGCCGCAGCGCGCAGCGCGTTGCTCGGTGCTATGCACATCAAAGCGGTGACTCAACTGGGGAGCCGTTTGCATGTGTTGGTTGAGAATAGCGTTGCCGACGCGCTGGGCCACGTGCGTGGTTTGCTCATCGCACAAGGCATGGTTGCCGAGCTGGAAACTATTACCGCCAGTCTGGAAGATGTGTTTGTCGTGGCAACCGATTTTGGCAAGAACCAGGGCGCCGCGGGGCGTGGCGTATGAGTAGCCTGATTCGCTTGATGGCCATTGCCAGCAAAGAAGTGCGCCAGTTGCGCCGCGACCGCTTAACGCTGGCGATGATTGTCGGCATGCCGCTGTTGCAAATGCTGCTATTTGGTTACGCCATTAACTTCGATGTGCGTGATCTGCGCGTCGGCGTGGTCGATCAAGCGCAGACCAGCCAATCGCGAGCACTGGTGGCAAGCTTAGTGGCTTCGCAGATCGTTCGGCTGGAGTCGTACTATGCTTCGCCGGCTGAGTTGGAAGCGCGCATGCAGCAAGGCGTCATCAAGGTGGGGCTGATCATTCCACCGGATTTCGAGCGCCGGTTGCTGGAGCGCGATCGGCCGGTGGCGCAGTTACTCGTCGATGGCAGCGAACCCAGTCTGGAGAATCTAGCCCGCGGTCTGAGCGCCATGCCGCTGACCACCCGCCCGGCACTGGCCATCAACCCCCAACCTCCGTTTGAAGTGCGTACTCAGTACAACCCGGAAAAACGCACGGCGGTGCAAGTGGTGCCCGGTTTGATCGGCGTCATCCTCAGTTTGACCATGGTGATGTTCACCGCGGTGTCGATAGTGCGCGAACGCGAGCACGGCAATTTGGAACTGCTAATTACCACGCCGACCACTTCGGCCGAATTGATGGCGGGCAAACTGCTGCCCTATGTACTAATCGGCCTGCTGCAAACCACCATTGTGTTGGTGGTAGGGGTGTTTCTATTTGCCGTGCCTATCAATGGCCGGGTGGTGGAGTTGTATTTGGCGGCGCTGTTATTCATTGCGGCCACGCTGGCTCTGGGCTTGTTCATCTCAACCTGGGTGCAAACCCAGGCCCAGGCTTTTCAGATGTCCTTGTTCACCTTGTTGCCGTCCATTCTGCTGTCGGGTTTCGTGTTTCCCTTTGAAGGCATGCCGCGGGTCGTGCAATGGCTGGCGCAGCTGCTGCCTCTGACTCACTTCATTGTCTTGGTGCGCGGCATCGTGCTGCGGGGTGGTTCGCTGTTGTCCATGCCCGAACCGCTCTACAAATTAACGGCCTTTTTAGTGCTGATGATGCTGGCGGCGATGCTACGTTTTCATAAACGTCTTGATTGAAAAGGGCGGCTCAATGGAAAGCGCTGGAACCATACGAGGCTCTTGTTGCACTATGCGTGGGCGGGTTGATATACATATGCGCTATTGTGGGGCGGCGTATGCTGGTCGCCATCACGGTGAATGCGCAGCAAGCGTGCAATTACTAGACGGACACACGCGGCATGAAATCTGCATCTATACTCAGGCGCCGTCGTCAGACCAACGAACACTTTATTAGGTGTTCCATTCTTGATGGCGGCGGGTTATTTATAGACACCTTCCTAGCCCACGCAGTTCGAGACAGGAGCCACGGGTAAAATGAAACTCATTAGTGCAATCATCAAGCCCTTTAAGTTAGACGACGTGCGCGCTGCGCTATCGGAGATTGGCGTCTCGGGCATGACCGTTACGGAAGTTAAAGGTTTTGGCCGTCAGCGCGGCCACACGGAGCTCTATCGCGGAGCCGAGTATGTGGTCGACTTTGTGCCCAAGACCCGCATCGAAGTTGCGGTTAAAGACTCTCTGGTCGACCAAGTTGTTGAAGCGATCATGAATGCCGCCAAAACCGGCAAAGTCGGCGACGGCAAGATCTTCATTACCAGCCTGGAGCGCGTGCTGCG
>JANMSB010000374.1:0-9999 GCA_031388915.1 Pseudomonadota bacterium
CCGTATCGCCCAGCATGGTTTCCGGACGGGTGGTGGCTACTACCAAGTGGCCGGAGCCATCGGCCAGCGGATAACGGAAATGCCAGAGATGGCCTTTCTCCGGCTCCGACAACACTTCCAAATCGGACAGTGCGGTGTGCAGCACCGGGTCCCAATTCACCAGGCGCTTGCCGCGATAAATCAGATTTTCTTCGTGTAGCTTTACGAACACTTCGGTCACGGCTGTTGACAAGCCCTCATCCATGGTGAAGCGATCACGATTCCAGTCCACCGAGTTGCCCAAGCGGCGCATCTGCTTGTTGATGGTGCCGCCGGATTCGGCTTTCCATTCCCACACGCGCTCGATGAATTTTTCGCGGCCGAGGTCATGGCGGTTCTTGCCGGCCGCGTTTAACTGCCGCTCCACCACCATTTGCGTGGCAATGCCTGCGTGGTCAGTGCCGGGCTGCCACAAAGTGTTATCACCTTCCATGCGATGCAGGCGAGTGAGGGTATCCATCAGCGTGTGCTGAAAGGCGTGGCCCATGTGCAGCGTGCCGGTGACATTGGGCGGCGGAATCATGATGCAGTAGGGACTGCCTTGTCCGGAGGGCGCGAAATATCCGGCGGCTTCCCACTTCTGGTACAGGGGTTGTTCGATGTCGCGCGGGGAATAGGATTTATCCATGATCTATGCAGGGGTCTCGGCTGGCTGGCTGGCAGAACAAAGGGCGCGGATTATAGCTTCCAGACTATCCTGCGGTTTGAGATTTGCCGGAAATCAGTACCTGTGGTCTTGCCAAGTCTGAATGCGTCCTGAGTGGTGCCTGCTAATCGGTTTTACCCATCAGCGCCGGTCGGCGCCAGTACACCAGCGAAGTGCCGGCCCAGGCCGCTGGATGCACCGATCTCTACCGCTTTGCGGCCCTGCGAGCTGAATCTCTGCATGTATTGAGGCTTCGTCCTGTAATTGATTCAGTACCTTGGCCAGCGATGCGACGCTGGCCAAGGCGCTCGACTTTGCTGCGCAAATGAAAAAGCCCCCCATTGTGGTCAACGACGCCCCGGGCATTTTTATTCGCGCGTGTTTTGGACGATCGTCGATGAAGGCACCTGCATGCTGGCCGAAGGCATCGAACCGGCGCTGATCGAAAACGCTGTGAAAATGGCCGGTATGCCGGTGGGACTGTTGCCGCAGTTCGATGAAGTGAGCTTGGAGTTGTCGTGGAAGATCGTGCAGCAGGTGCATGCCGACGGACTTGCCAACAGTATCTTAGTATGGTGAACATGACCGTAATCCGGTTGACTTGTGGGCGCATGAGTCGGCGTGGCGGAACCCGTACCCGGCCTCAGGTTCAAGCCTGTGTTGTCGATCAGGGCCGCTACGCCGTTGTCTGCATCAGATCGAACGGTAGCTACGATATTCAGGAGTTGGATTCTAATGAGCAACAAAGTTCTCATCGCCGGGCTCGCGCTACAACACAACATCGGCATCGGCGGTGCGTCCGTAGTCACCTTCTACGGCAAAGCATGAGGCATAAGGCATGAGTCAGCCCGCAGAATTTCGTGTACAGCATTTTGTCGGCGCCAAGGGCATCGATCTCGTCGGCGATGTGGGAGGTGACCTGATTGCGCCGATTGTCATCTTATTGCACGGCGGCGGGCAGACGCGTCACTCCTGGCACGGCGCCATGCGCGAACTGGTACGGCGCGGCTACTGTGTCATCAATCTGGATGCGCGCGGTCACGGCGACAGTCAGTGGGCGCCGGATGGCGACTATTCCCTCGAAGTGTTGGCAGAAGATTTGGAGCTGGTGATCAACACATTGCCATCCCCCGCCGGGGATGATGATGCACCGTCACGGCCCGCTTTGGTTGGCGCTTCGATGGGCGGCGCGACGTCCTTGTATCTGATTGGCATGCACACCGAGCCGCTTGCGAGCGCTTTGATATTGGTTGACATCGTGCCGCATATGAATCAAGACGGCGCGAATAAAATTCAAGCCTTCATGACCGGCCATACTCAGGGCTTTGCCAATTTGGATGAAGCCGCCGATGCGGTGACGGCTTACAACCCGCACCGCCCGCGACCCAAAGACACGCAAGGGTTGATGAAGAATCTGCGACTGCGCGCGGATGGCCGACTATACTGGCATTGGGATCCGCGCATGGTGCAAAACCAAGCACGCGCCGAGCCGCCGCTGTTTACGGACAAGCTGAATCAGGCTGCGGCGCGAGTACGGGTGCCGACGCTGCTGGTACGCGGATCCAAAAGCAATATCGTGACGGACCACGGTGTGGCGGATTTGAAAATCCACCTGCCGCAGTTGGAAGTGTTCGATGTCAGTGGCGCAGGCCACATGGTGGCCGGCGATAAGAACGATGCCTTCAATCAAGGCGTGTTCGATTTTCTGCGGCGTCACCTGCCGCCGAACGCGTCTGCAAAGTAATTTAGAATAGAGGAGTTCGCATGTTTCAAGGTAAATCCATTCGCGTTCAAGCATTGAGCGATGGTCTGGTCGAGCTGTGTTTCGATCGCCAGGGTGAGTCCATCAACAAGCTCGATACACGCACCATCGCTGAGGTGCTGGAAGCATTGACCGCTATTGGCAAAGACGCGGCTGTGCGTGGCGTGTTGATCACCAGCGCCAAAGACGTTTTCATTGTCGGCGCCGACATCACCGAGTTCGGCGAATGGTTCAAGTGGCCCGAAGCCAAATTGGCCGAGCACCTGTTGAATGCGAATAAGTCGTTTACGGGGTTTGAATTACTGCCGGTGCCAACCGTGGTGGCGATCAACGGTTTTGCGCTGGGCGGTGGTCTGGAAATTGCCCTGTCTGCGGATTTCCGCGTGATGTCTGCGCAAGCACAGGTGGGATTGCCTGAAGTAAAACTCGGTTTATTTCCCGGCTTCGGCGGTACGGTGCGCTTGCCGCGCATTGCCGGTGCGCAAGTAGCTGTCGATTGGATTACTAGCGGCGCATCCTCTAAAGCGGAAGTCGCTAAAGCCGTAGGCGTGGTGGATGAAATTGTCGCGCCCGAAGCGTTGCGCACTGCGGCGCTGGATCTGCTCAACAAAGCAGTCGCCGGCGCCGTTGATTGGCGCGCACGCCGTGCAGCCAAAGATGCACCGCTAAAGTTGTCAGCCGACGAGAAACAACAACTGTTCGCCGCTGCCAAGGAAAAAGTCGTCAAGCAAAGTCCCAAGCACCAGCCGGCGGCACTGACTGCCATTGAAGTGATGGAACGACACGCCAGCGAACGCCGCGATCAAGCCGTACAGATTGAAGCCCATGCCTTCGCAAAAATCGCCTTGACGCAAGCTGTGGCATCGTTGGTGCAAATATTCCTCAACGATCAACTACTGAAAAAGAAATTCAAGGAGCATGCGCGCAACGCGCGGCCGCTCAAGCAAGCCGCGGTGCTCGGCGCGGGCATCATGGGTGGTGGCATTGCCTACACCAGCGCGCTGCGCGGTACGCCGGTGTTGATGAAGGACATCCAACAGAAGCAACTGGATCTCGGCACCGCCGAGGCGCAAAAGCTGGTGGCCAAGCAGATCAAGAGCGGCCGTCTCAAGCAGGACAAAGCCGATGTCGTGCTGGCCTCGATCAAGCCGCAACTCGATTACACCGGCTTCGACCAAGTGGATGTCGTCGTCGAAGCAGTGGTCGAGAACCTCAAGGTCAAGCACATCGTGCTCAGCGAAGTAGAAGGCTTGGTGCGCAGCGATACCGTGATTGCCTCCAACACCTCCAGTCTGCGCATTGATGACCTGGCGGTGCCGCTCAAGCGTCCGGAGAATTTCGTTGGCATGCATTTCTTCAATCCGGTGCCGTTGATGCCATTGGTGGAGGTGATCAAAGGTTCCAAGACCAGCGACGCGGCCACCTCCACTGTGGTGGGTTATGGCGTGGCCATGGGTAAGACGCCCATTGTGGTCAAGGACGGTCCGGGCTTTCTGGTGAATAGAGTCCTCACGCCGTACATGCTGGCGGCATCGCGGCTGATTGCCGATGGTGCCGATTTCGTCAAGATCGATCAGGTCATGGAAGGCTTTGGTTGGCCGATGGGCCCGTGCTACCTCAACGATGTCATCGGCATGGATACCGGCGAACATGTATTCAAGATCATTTCGGCGGGTTTCGCGCACCGCATGCAAATCACCTGGAAGGAGTGCGTCAGCCTGATGGTGTCGAATCAGCGCTTTGGTCAAAAGAATGGCGTCGGCTTTTATCGCTACGAGGCCGACCCCACCGGTAAGCCGAAAAAGTCCGTGGCGCCGGATAGCCATGCGTTACTCGCGACAACCCAGGCTAACGGCACGCGCGAATTTTCTGCACAGGAGATTATCGACCGCATGATGTTACCGATGATCATCGAATCTGCGCATGCCTGGGAAGACGGCATGGTGGATACCGTGGTGGAGCTCGATATGGCGCTGCTGCTGGGTCTGGGATTCCCGCAGTATCTCGGCGGTGCGTTGAAGTACGCAGATTGGCTGGGACTCGACAAGGTCGTGGCGCTCAGCGAACGCTATGCGGCGCTAGGCTTCATGTATCAAGCCACGCCAAAAATGCGCGAGATGGCAGCAAACAAACTGTGCTACTACGGCGCTTGAACCCGCTGCCGAGGCACGAGCAACCCGAGCGTTGCGGGTTGTGTAAGCCGGAGAGCGCTTCAGGCCGTACAATAACCGGCTTATTTGCCTGCAGACCCATCGGCGGACACCCGCTAAAACTTGTACAAAATGTTGTACAAAGTTGGAATTTTAAAGAATGTCGAACGCAGAATTATTCGAAGAAATAAGCAAAAGAAGAACTTTTGCCATCATCTCGCACCCCGATGCCGGCAAAACCACGCTGACCGAAAAGCTATTGCTGTTCGGCGGTGCGATTCAGTTGGCCGGCACGGTGAAGGGCCGCAAGGCGGCGCGTCATGCCACGTCGGACTGGATGGCGCTGGAACAGCAGCGCGGTATCTCGGTGACTTCCTCGGTCATGCAGTTTCCCTATCAAACACACATGGTGAATCTGCTCGATACGCCCGGCCACGAAGACTTTTCCGAAGACACCTACCGAACCCTGACCGCCGTGGACTCGGCGTTGATGGTGATCGACTGCGCCAAGGGCGTGGAGGAACGCACCATCAAGTTGATGGAAGTGTGCCGCCTGCGCGATACGCCAATCATTACCTTCATCAACAAGCTGGATCGCGAAGGCCGCGAGCCCATTGAGCTGCTCGATGAAATTGAAACCATCCTCAAGATCAAGTGCGCGCCGATTACCTGGCCCATCGGCATGGGGCGCGCGTTGCAAGGCGTATATCACCTGCTGGAAGATCGTATCTATGTGTATCACGCCGCCGAGAAAGGTCGCGCCGGTACTACTGAAACCATCGATGGCTTGGCTAGCGCTGCTGCGAGTGAGTTCTTGGCCGAGCGTGCCCAGGCGTTTCGCGACGAAGTGGAATTGGTGCGCGGTGCGACGACGGAGTTTGTGCTGAGCGACTATTTGGCAGCCAAGCAAACGCCGGTGTTCTTCGGCTCGGCGATCAATAACTTTGGCGTCACCGAGTTGTTGAATAGCTTTGTCGAGTTTGCGCCCAGCCCATTACCGCGCCCCACCACCGGGCGCGACGTCGCAGCCAATGAAGAAAAGTTCAGTGGTTTTGTGTTCAAGATTCAGGCAAACATGGATCCGGGTCATCGTGATCGCATTGCCTTCATGCGCATTTGCTCCGGCAAGTACACCAAGGGCATGCGCTTTTTTCATGTGCGTCTGCGCAAGGAAATGCGCATTAACGATGCCGTGACCTTTCTAGCGGCGGATCGCCAACACACCGAAGAAGCCTTTGCCGGCGATATCCTCGGCTTGCACAACCATGGCACGATCAACATCGGCGACACCTTTACCGAAGGCGAATCGTTGATGTTCACCGGCATTCCCAACTTTGCGCCGGAATTGTTTCGCCGCGTGGTGTTGCGCGACCCGTTGCGCATGAAGGCGCTGCAAAAAGGCTTGGACCAGCTTTGCGAAGAAGGCGCAACCCAGCTATTCAGGCCGTTGCGTAACAACGATTTGATTCTGGGCGCTGTGGGCCAGTTGCAGTTTGATGTGGTCGCGTTCCGCCTTGCCGATGAATACGGCGTGCAATGTAGTTTCGATAACGTCAGTGTTTACACTGCGCGTTGGGTCTATGTCGATGATAAAAAGGGCGACGATAAGAAGCTGGAAGAGTTTCGCCTCAAAGGTTACGACAACCTGGCTGTCGATCATTCCGGCGCGCTGGTGTACTTGGCGCCGACGCGCGTCAATCTTGGCCTCACCCTGGAGCGCTGGCCCGATTTGAAGTTCCAGGAAACACGCGAACATCTGGCGCAGATGCATTCTTAACTTTTGTTTTTAACCCCTTGCCTTTGCGGAGAGGGCAGGGTGAGGATGTTTCTGAATGCAGCGCATCGTGAACAACAAATCGCCCAGCATGATCGCCACTCTCCTGCAGAAGCCTATCTTCCGCTGGGCCTTGTATGACTGGGCCAACTCGGCTTTCGCCACCACCATCATGGCGGGCTTCTTTCCCATTTTCTTCAAGCAGTATTGGAGCGCCGGTGTAGATGCGAGTCTGAGTACTTTCAGGTTGGGAGTGGCCAACAGTGTCGCCAGTTTTATTCTGGCTGTGCTGGCGCCATTGCTAGGCGCGATTGCGGATCGCGGCGGTGCGCGGCTGCGTTTTCTGTTGGGGTTTACCGTGTTGGGTGTGGTTGCCAGTGCGGGTTTGTTTTGGGTGGAGCAAGGCGCTTGGCAGTGGGCAGCGGCCATGTATGTCGCGGCGTCGATGGGATTTTGGGGTGGGCTGATTTTTTACGACTCGCTGCTACTGGATGTATCGCCGCGTACGCACTACGACTTGGTATCCGGTTTCGGCTATGGCCTGGGTTACTTGGGTGGCGGGGTGTTGTTCGCCATCAATGTGTGGATGACATTGCAACCCGAGTTCTTCGGACTTTCCAGCGCCGCGCAGGCGGTGAAGGTGTCGTTCCTCACCGTGGCGGTGTGGTGGAGCGTATTCGCCCTGCCGCTGTTATTCGGTGTCAAGGAGCAAGCTGCTGCGCGGCCGCTGCCTTTCAAGCAGGCGCTTGCAGGCGGGTTTAGCGAACTGGCCAAAACCTTCCATGAAATTCGCCGCTATCGCGCGCTGCTATTGTTTCTAATCGCGTATTGGCTATACATCGATGGCGTCAACACCGTGATCAAGATGGCGGTGGACTACGGTCTTGCGCTGGGCTTTCCAACCAATAGTTTGATCGTTGCACTATTGATCGTGCAGTTCGTCGGATTTCCGGCAGCCATTCTCTTTGGCTGGCTGGGCAATCGTTACGGCACGCTGAGCGGTATTTTTATCGGCATTGCGGTATATGTGTGCGTGACGATTTTTGCGGTGTTCATGGATGACGTGCGTGAGTTTTACTACATGGCCATTGCCATCGGCTTGGTGCAGGGCGCAGTACAGAGTTTGAGTCGGTCCTATTTCGGCAGCCTGGTGCCGAAGGATCGCGCCGGCGAGTTCTTCGGTTTCTACAACATGATGGGTAAGTTTGCCGCCGTGCTGGGTCCGGCACTGATGGGCACGACGGCGCTATTGATCGGGACTCGTTATTCCATCTTGTCATTGGTAGTGTTATTCATTGCTGGCAGTGCGTTATTGTGGATTGCCAGCAAGGCGCGGGCAGTCGAGTGAAAATTGAATATGGCTATACACAAGCTAACCAGTGCAGCGGGCGCCAGCCTGGAGATTCACGATCACGGCGCGCATATCACTTCCTGGCGCGCGACTGATGGCATCGAGCGGTTGTTTTTAAGCCAGCGCGCCGAGTTTCGTCCCGATGCAGCCATACGTGGCGGCGTGCCGATTATTTTTCCGCAGTTTGCGGGTCTTGGGCCATTCCCCAAGCATGGCTTTGCGCGTACTGCGCAGTGGCAGCGTGTGACAGCGCCCAATGCTGCATTGGATTCTGCATTGTTCCGTTTACAAGATAGCGAGGCGACTCGATCTGTTTGGCCGCAGTCGTTCGTGGCGGAGTATCGGGTGGCCCTGGGTCAAGACTCTCTGAGCATGACCTTGTCGATTCACAATACCGGCACCCAGCCGTATTCGTTTACCGCGGCATTGCATACCTATCTGCGCGTGCAGGACATCGCAGAGGTGTCCATCGCGGGCTTGCAAGGATTGACTTACAGCGATAGCGCCGCAGGCAGTGTGTCGGTGGTGGAGCGTGCTATCAACGTGCGTATTGCGGGCGAAGTGGACCGTATTTACTTTGCTACCAGTACGTCGATGGGGGCGCCGATACAAGTTTGCGAACTCGGTCAGCGCACCATAGTGTGCACCGCCGAAGGCTTTGCCGATGCCGTGATCTGGAATCCCGGCGCCGATAAAGGCGCGGCCTTGTCGGATCTGGAGCCGCAGGGTTATCGACACATGCTGTGTGTGGAAGCGGCAGCGATTGGTCAACCCGTCGTGTTGCCGCCGCAAGCGAGTTGGTCGGGTACACAGCATTTACGTTTGATTTAAATGATCGACATAGGACAGTAAGAAAAAACATGAGCGTTAGCGTGTTGACCACTCCCACCTCCGATGGCTTCCACATGCCTGCCGAGTTTGCGCCGCATCGCGGTTGCTGGTTGCTCTGGCCGGAGCGTGGCGATACTTGGCGGTTGGGCGCTAAACCAGCGCAGCGAGCCTTTGTTGCTGTTGCCACTGCGATTGCCGGCAGCGAGCCTGTCACCGTGGGCGTATCGCAAGCCCAGTTTGCCAACGCGCGTACGCAACTGCCGGAAGCGGTACGCGTCATCGAGCTATCGCACAACGATGCGTGGATGCGCGACATGGGGCCCACCTGCGTCATCAACAAAGCCGGCGAAGTGCGTGGCGTGGACTGGATATTCAACGCCTGGGGCGGTTTGCAAGGTGGCCTGTATTTTCCCTGGGACCAGGATGACTTGGTCGCGCAAAAAGTATTAGAGATAGAACGGTTGCCGCGTTATCGCGCGCCGCTGGTGTTGGAAGGCGGTTCGATTCATGTTGATGGCCAGGGCACGGCGTTGGTCACGGAGGAATGTCTGCTTAATCCCAATCGCAACCCACAGTTGGACATTGGCCAGATTGAATTGCTGCTGCATGAATACCTGAGTGTCTCAACCGTGATCTGGTTGGGGCAGGGTGTGTACAACGACGAAACCGATGGGCACATCGATAACCTGTGTTGTTTCATCAAGCCCGGTGAAGTCGCGCTGACCTGGACCGATAACAAACGCGATCCCCAGTACGCACGCTCCAACGATGCGTTGCGCCGCTTACAGGGCGCGCGCGATGCGCGTGGCCGCAAACTCAAAGTACAGCTATTGCCGCAACCGGGGCCTCTGCGTCTTACTGAGCAGGAAGTCGCGGGTCTGGATGTACATAGTGCGGGTAAACATCGCCATGTTGGCGATCGCTTGGCCGCTTCTTATGTGAATTTTTATATCGGTAATTCGGTAGTGGTTGCGCCGTTACTCGACGCGCGTTACGACCGTGCCGTGCTGACCAAGCTGCGGCGGTGGTTTCCCAAACGCAAGGTAGTGGGCGTACCAGCGCGCGAAATACTACTGGGCGGTGGTGGCATTCACTGCATCACTCAGCAGATCCCGTTGTAATGGCGGGTTACTGATCAATTGATATGGCCCGCCACCCTTAAACCCACCCGTAAATCTTCGTGTCTGTCCGCAGCAGCGGGCGGGTTACTGATCAATTGATAGGGCCCGCCCCTACCAGGCGCGGGTAATGCCGAGCTGAAACTGCACATCCGGCGACCTATCGACGGCAATGTCTTCGCTGATGATGAATTCGCTGCGCCATGCGCCGGATTGATAACGCGGCCCAAAGCTAAGTTGTAGCGCCGGACCCAGGGCGCGCAGGTCGGTGCTGAACACTTGGGTGTGGCCATCCAGTTGCATGACTGCCGACCAATGCCGAGTGACG
>JANMSB010000394.1:0-4066 GCA_031388915.1 Pseudomonadota bacterium
GGGTGGGCAGGGGTGCGGACTGGTTCATGGCTTGGCGTCCATTATGGTGTCTGGACTTGCTTGTTGCAGCGCAGGTTTTGCATAGTGGCGCTGCTGGCAGTCTGTCGGACTTAGGATGATCTACTGCGGCGGTGTCTAATCGGTCCATTTTTTCGATCGCAAGTTAATAATATGGCGTTAAATAGCTACGGCTATTCGCCTCAAACGATCGAAAAACTGTCCTCGATTAGCCGCTCGCCTCGCGACGATCACCTAAGTCAGACAGGCTGCTAGTTAAAGGGCAAATCCGTCGAAAGGCGGAGACGCAAAGCCACCGGTCTAAGGACCGCTTTTTTTCTTATATTGAGAGAATCAGCGGTCACGATAGCGGGGTTGCCGGAGTCAGTGTCACTCACTGGCCCGTCCACGCAGCCGATCTCTGACATCGGTTGGTGTTGCGATTGCCCCCAGGACGTTGACTGGTACGTTGGGGAGTCGCATGAATATCGTGATTTTTTCCAAACGTTGGGCGCGGGCTCATCACCTTGAATTGGGCTATCCGCTGGCCTTGGGCATTGGCGTGTTTGCTGCGGTATTGCTATGCGGCGGGGCCTTTCTGGCCGGAACGCGCTGGGCGGCAATGGCCACGCCGGTCGCCGCAGTCCCTGCGAACCTCCAGGTTGGAACACAGGCGCCAGTGTCACCCGCTCAAGCAGAATTTAGCGAGCAACTGGAAGACTTGGCAGCGCGAGTCGGGCAGGTGAATGCGCAGATGCTGCGGTTGAACGCGCTGGGTAAACGCCTGACGGAAATGGCCCATCTCGACAAGGGAGAGTTCAATTTCGACGCCCCGCCAGCCCAAGGTGGACCGGAAGACGCGCTCAATGAACCAGCCGAAGTGGCCGATGGCTTGGGCGACATTCTGGCCAAGCTGGAAACCCAACTCATTGATCGGGAACGACAACTGGTTATTTTGGAAACCTTTATTTCCGCGCATCAGCTCACTAAGCTCGCCCTACCGGGTGGCAGTCCGGTTCCAGGCGCTTGGGTTTCCTCAACGTTCGGCCTGCGCACCGACCCCTTTACCGGCCGGACTGCCCATCACGCCGGTATCGATTTCGCCGCACCCGCCGGCGCGAAAGCGGTGGCGGTGGCCCCGGGGGTGGTGACCTGGGCGGGCGAGCGCGCCGGCTACGGCCGCCTACTAGAGATCAATCACGGCAATGGTTACGTGACTCGCTATGCCCATAACTCCAGCCTGCTGGTGAGAGTGGGCGATAAGGTCAACAAGGGGCAGGCCGTGTCGCGCGTAGGCTCCACCGGCCGCTCTACCGGCCCACACCTGCACTTCGAAGTGCTGCGCAATGGCTTGGCAATTAACCCAGCGAAGTTTGTTGCTGGCTGATTGAGCCGGTAGGGGCAGACCCATGTGTCTGCCCATCTTCGTTGCACGTGCCGATTATTCAGAACGGGCAGGCACGTGGGTCTGCCCCTACAGCCTGTTTAACTTTGCTGACGACTCCGGCGCGCCAACTTTGCCCGTGTACAATACCGGGCTTTCTATGCTTGGCTCGGAGTATCGCGTGGCGAATTGGCTTACATCCCTGTTTGGCAGCCGCAATCAGCGGCTTGTGAATAGCTACACCAAGCTGGTCGCTCGCGTGAATGCGCTGGAGTCGTCCATCCAAGCGTTAAGCGACGAGCAGTTGCGCGGTAAGACTGCAGAGCTTCGCCAGCGGCTGGCGGCCGGTGCCAAACTGGACGATGTGGCGCCCGAAGCTTTCGCTGCGGTGCGCGAGGCGGGCCGACGCGCCATGGGCATGCGTCATTTCGATGTGCAGTTGATCGGCGGCATGACGCTACACCAGGGCAAGATCGCCGAAATGCGCACCGGTGAAGGCAAGACCCTGATGGCCACGCTGCCGGTGTATCTGAATGCCCTGCCGGCCAAGGGCGTGCACGTGGTCACGGTGAACGAGTATCTGGCGCAGCGCGACGCCGACTGGATGCGCCCGGTGTATGAGTTTCTCGGCCTCACGGTAGGCGTCATCAAGAGCGGTCAGAATCACGACGAAAAACGCGCTGCGTATGCGGCTGATATTACCTACGGCACTAACAACGAATTCGGCTTCGACTATCTACGTGACAACTTGGCGTTTCGCCTGGAAGACCGCGTGCAGCGCGGTCTGGCCTATGCAATCGTCGATGAAGTTGACTCGATTTTGATCGACGAAGCGCGCACGCCGCTGATCATCTCCGGCCCTGCCGAAGAAAGCACTGAGCTGTACGTGAAGATCAACACGTTGGTGCCGCAGCTTAAACGCCAGGAAGGCGAAGAGTCTGAAGGCGACTATTGGATCGACGAGAAAGGTCGCCAGGTACATTTGTCGGATGCCGGACACGAACGCGCCGAAGAGTTATTCACACAAGCAGGGCTATTGCAGCCGGATCAAAGTCTGTACGACGCAGCCAACATTCGCTTGATGCATCATCTGAATGCTGCGCTGCGCGCACACTCTTTGTATCAACGCGACGTGGCCTACATCGTGCGTAATGACGAAGTGGTAATCGTCGATGAGTTCACCGGCCGCACCATGCCGGGCCGGCGCTGGTCGGATGGTCTGCATCAAGCCATCGAGGCCAAGGAACGCGTCAATGTGCGCGAAGAAAACCAGACCGTCGCATCGATCACCTTCCAAAATTTCTTTCGCATGTACGGCAAGCTGGCCGGCATGACCGGCACCGCCGATACCGAGGCGTTCGAGTTCCAACAAATTTATGGACTGGAAGTGGTGGTGATTCCTACCCATCGTCCAATGATCCGCAAGGACTATGCCGACTATGTGTATCTCACCCAGAAGGACAAATTTGACGCCATCATTGCCGACATCAAGGATTGTGTGACGCGCCAGCAGCCGGTACTGGTGGGCACCACGTCGATTGAAACATCCGAATATCTGGCCGGTTTGCTCAAGGCACAAAACATTCCGCATGAAGTGCTGAACGCCAAACAGCATGAGCGCGAGGCGCTGATCGTTGCGCAAGCAGGTCGTCCCGGCGCCATTACCATCGCTACTAATATGGCCGGTCGCGGTACCGACATCGTGCTCGGCGGTAGCCTCGAAGTGGAATTGCATTCATTAGGCGAAAACGTTGATGAAGTGACTAAAGCCCGAGTGAAGACCGATTGGCAGCAGCGTCACGATGCAGTGCTGACGTCCGGTGGTTTGCACATCGTGGGCACTGAGCGGCATGAGTCGCGGCGTATCGACAATCAGTTGCGCGGCCGTTCCGGCCGTCAAGGCGATGCGGGCTCGAGCCGGTTTTATCTGTCGATTGAAGATAACTTGATGCGCATCTTCGGCGACCCGGAGCGCACCAAACGCTGGCTGCAAACCGCCGGCATGAAGGAAGGCGAGGTTATTGAAAGCCGCATGCTCAGCAAACAAATCGAGCGCGCGCAACGCAAGGTGGAAGCGCATAACTTCGATGCGCGCAAGAACTTGCTGGAATACGACGACGTTGCCAATGACCAGCGCAAAGTGATTTACCACCAACGCTCGGAAGTCATGGCGGCGGATGATTTGGCCGACTCGGTGGTGGCTATCCGCAAGGAAGTGTTGGAAGAACTAGTGGCGCGCTATGTGCCGCAGCCCAGTGTGGAAGATCAATGGGATCTCAAAGGGTTGTCCGAGCAGTTGCAGCGCGACTTTGCTGTGACGGTGGATATTCAGTTCTGGCTCAAATCACAGAAGGCGCCCGTTCCGGAAGACATTACCGAGTTCGTCGTTCAGGAAGTCGACAAGGCATATCAGGCCAAGGTGGAGTCTTATGGGGTGCCCGTGATGCGTCACTTGGAGAAGGCGCTGATGATGCAGTCGCTTGACACGCATTGGCGCGAGCACTTGGCGGCGATGGACTACTTGCGTCAGGGCATTCATCTGCGCAGCTATGCGCAAAAGAATCCCAAGCAAGAATACAAGCGCGAAGCATTTGAACTGTTCAGTAGCATGTTGGATCGCATCAAGCACGACACGGTGTCCTTGTTGTGTCGATTGCATGTGCGCAGCGAGGCTGAAATTCAAGC
>JANMSB010000395.1:0-5194 GCA_031388915.1 Pseudomonadota bacterium
AGTTCGAAGCAGCAGAGCTGCTGCGCGTGTTTGCCGGCAGTGGCGGCGTGGTGCTGACAGTCCATGATTTATCGCTTGCCGCGCGCATCGCGGATCGCGTCGTCGTGCTGAACGACGGTTGTGTTGTCGCCGATGCAACACCGGAAGTGGCGCTCGATCCGGCGATCCTGCGCACTGTGTACGGCGTCGAAACAGAATGGCTCGTCGCCGGCAGTCGACGCACGCCGGTGATCGCGATTCATGGCCGATATGTCGGCTAATGCGGGTATGGTACTGGCTGCCCTGGTACTCGAAGCATGCATCGGATATCCGCGCGTGCTGTTCGCCAGCATCGGTCATCCGGTCACTTGGATCGGACGGCTGATCGCGATGCTCGAGCGCAACTGGAACGTTCCGCGCACGCACGCAGCCTTGCGCCGATTCCTGGGCGTCCTCACGGTGCTCATCATTGTCGGTATCCCGGTACTGATCGGCTATGCGTTCGCGCGCACGGCTGATCACCTTAATTATGGCGTAGTGCTTGTTATCGTGGTCGCGGCATCGGGACTCGCACAGCGCAGTCTGTATGAACATGTGCAAGCGGTGCTAAGCGCATTGAGCGCTGATGATGTTGTTTCCGCACGGGAAGCAGTGAGTCACGTTGTCGGCCGAGATACCGATCGGCTTAACGGCGAAGCCATTGCGGTCGCGGCGATCGAGAGTCTGGCGGAAAGCTTCAACGACGCTGTCGTCGCGCCGGTTTTCTGGTTCGTCGTCGGCGGGCTGCCTGGCCTTCTCGCATACAAGGCAATTAACACTGCCGACAGCATGATCGGGCACAAGGAAGAACGTTGGCGCGCTTTCGGCTGGGCTGCGGCACGATTGGACGATATCGTGAATCTTGTGCCCGCACGGATCGCTGGAGTGTTGCTTGCGGCTGTCGCCGGCCGCGGCTTCAAGATCATGTTGCGAGATGCGTCCAAGCATGCCTCGCCCAATGCAGGTTGGCCGGAAGCGGCGCTCGCCGGCGCACTGGATGTGCGGCTCGGCGGTCCGGCCTACTACGACGGTGTGCTGCACGAGCGGCCGCACTTCGGCGATGGAGGCTATGCGCGCGTCGCGGATCTTGGTCGGGCGCTCGCGCTATACAAACGCAGCTGTCTGTTGCTATGGGCGGTGCTTGCGTGCCTTTGCAGCCTGCCGCTGATCTTTTAACGCCTATGCCGTCACTCATGATTCAAGGCTGCGGTTCGGATGTTGGCAAGTCGGTGCTAGTTGCGGGACTGTGCCGTCTGTTGACGAATCGCGGTCATCGAGTTCGTCCATTCAAACCGCAGAACATGTCAAACAATGCAGCCGTCACGCGCGAGGGCGGCGAGATCGGCCGCTCGACCGCGCTGCAGGCGATTGCTTGCCGAACACCGCCCAGTGTGCACATGAATCCGGTGTTGCTAAAGCCGCAAAGTGACATAGGCGCCCAACTTGTTGTGCGAGGTCAGCGTGCCGGTGTCTTGGATGCAAAAGCACACGGTCGAGACAAGCGGCATTTGCTTGAGATCGCTCTCGAGTCCTATCGCGGCCTCTGCGACGAGTGCGACTGGGTGATCGTCGAAGGCGCGGGCAGTCCGGCAGAAACCAATCTTCGCGCACATGACATCGCCAACATGGGGTTTGCGCAAGCAGCCGATTTACCCGTTGTATTGGTGGGCGATATCGACCGCGGACATGTGATTGCGTCGTTAGTCGGCGCGCATACCGTGCTCGACGCTGCGGATCGTGCTCGTATCAAAGGATTCATCATTAATAAGTTTCGCGGTGACAGCTCCCTGTTCGTCGACGGGCTGACGACCATCCAGTCTTACACCGGGTGGCCAAGCATGGGAGTCGTGCCATGGTTATCGGCTGCCGCGTGCTTGCCAGCGGAAGACGCTATGCAATTAGAGCGGCGTGTGGAATCGACCGGCGACAACAAGCCGGTGAAGATCGCAGTGCCGCGTCTTCCACACATAGCGAACTTCGACGACTTCGATCCGTTGCTGGAGGAGCCGCAGGTGGAGTTCGTCTTTGTTGCGCCGGGTGAGCCATTACCGCTTGATGCTCACCTCATCGTGCTTCCTGGCAGCAAAGCGACGATTGCCGATCTCGAATTCCTTCGTAACCAAGGGTGGGATCACGATCTGCACGCGTATGTGCGACGCGGCGGTCGCGTGCTGGGTATATGCGCCGGTTATCAAATGCTCGGCAGATGGGTGCACGATCCACATCAAATCGAAGGCTCGCAAGCCGCTGCCATGGGGCTTGGATTGCTGGATGTCGAAACCACGATGGCGCAAGACAAAGTATTGCGCGAAGTCGCGGGTACCGACATATCAACGGGCACGCGCATTGAAGGCTATGAAATGCACATCGGCGCCACTACGGGCCCGTCAAGGGCTCGGCCCATGATCTGTTTCGACAACGCCGCAACGGAGGGAGCGCGCAGCATCGATGGGCGCGTCGCGGGTTGCCACATACATGGTCTATTTCACTCGTTGGAGTATCGCGCCGCGCTGCTCGCATCGCTGGGCGCGCAATCGTCCGGGAAGAATCACATGGACCGTGTGGATGCGGCGCTCGACGCGATTGCCGCAGCGATGGAACGGTCGCTTAGCGTCGATGCGATTCTGCAGCTCGCCAAGTGACCACGACAATGATCAGGTCATCGAGAATTCAATAACTGTCCGAATTGCGCAGCCGGCCCGGATGGCTACATGCGGACCAATCTTGTGGCTCATAAATTGTTATCAACGTGACGAAATATCGTTAGTTTTTTTATTCTGGAGATAGTGCATGTCGATGATGAATTCACCCCTGTCCCGCAACGTCCGAGGTTCGCGCCATGCGTGGCTACTAGGTTGTGCGGTGGCATCCACTGCAACAGCGCAGGCGCAGGTTGGCACTGCGCTTGAGCTAGTCGTGGTGACGGCGAGCCGGGTGGCCAGCAGCGTTGCCGAGGTGCCGCAGCGGGTAGAAATCGTTACCGCCGAGGAGATTGAACGCTCGGTGTCGCTCGATCTGACGGATGCGCTGAAAAAAAATGCGGGCGTGGACGTCATTCAATACAACGGTGTGTTATCCGGCATCGGCATTCGTGGCTTTCGACCGGAATTTTCCGGCACCAACAAGCGGTCACTGTTGTTGGTGGATGGGCGTCCGCCGGGCACCACCAATCTGGCTACCATCCTGCTTGATGATGTCGAGCGTATTGAAGTGCTGAAAGGCCCGGCCTCGTCGTTGTATGGCGCTTCGGCCATGGGTGGCGTAGTGAATGTCATCACCAAGCGCTCTACCGGCGAGCTGCAAGGCAAGGTGCGGGCGGGACTGGGCAGCTTTGATACGGTTGAACTGGCGGGCAGTCTCGGTGGCGCTCTCGGCCGTGGTGTTGATATTGATGTCTCCGCCAAGCGTTACGACCGGGGGGATGATTACACCATGGGACATGGCAAAGGCTCGGTGGATAACGCTGGCAACAACACCAGCGGCAAACGGCGTCCGTTCACGCAATACACGCTGGACAACGCCCGGTTGCGTGTCGGTTATCAGTTCAACGATGCCTGGCGTGTGGACGCCAGTGGCATCGGGTTCCGTGCGTTGGACGTACTGGTGCCCGGCGATGAATTTGTTGGCCAGACCAACCAGGGCAAAAAAGATTTGCACAACAACACGGCGGACTTACGCCTGAACGGCGCATTGGATAATCACACGCTGGAAGCTGTGGCATACACGGCGACCCAGAAGAGCAACAACACCAAGGTGACCTCGACCATTGCCGCCGATCAGTCCTATCTGCCGTTCCTGAATTCTGAGAGCCAAAACGAGTGGCAGGGCGCGCAACTGCGCGACACTTGGGATATCAACACCCAATGGGCACTGACCGTAGGCATTGACTATGAAGCGGTGAACTCTGTCTCGCGCAGCTATACGCGTACCGGCGCACGCCAAGGGCCATTTTCGGCCGATGATCGCAAGACCACGGTCGGTGTGTATGCACAGCAGCGATTGCGTCTGTATGAAGGTCGCACCACCGTGAGTATCGGCGTACGCGGTGATCGCATCCAGACCAAAACACTGGAGACACCGTACAAGACCGGCTTCGTGCCCTCAGCCACCAGCTTCGACACCGTCAATCCCAGCATTGGATTTACCCAGCAGTTGCTCACCGGCTTGCGCGTGCGCGCCACGTACGGCACTGCCTTCGTACCACCCAGCGCCAGTCAACTGACAGGTTTTACCACGCAGGTCATTGGTGGCGTCACGCAGGTCACGCAAGGTAATCCCAATCTCAAACCCGAAAAAAGCCGCAGTTATGATGCGGGTATTGAGTGGACCACCGGGCCGGTGCAGGCCAATGCGGGCTACTTCCGTACGCGCGTGAGTGATCGTATCGCTTCCAACGTTGTGATTGGTACGGCGCCCATCACGTTGAGTTATGCCAATGCTTTCAGATCCAACCTGGAAGGTATCGAGGCCGACCTCGCTTGGCAGGTGTTCAGCGCGCTTAAAGCAGATGCCAGCGTCGTGCATTACCTGCAACGTCGCGAGCAACTCAGCGCCACTACAGCGCGCGACATCACCAATGTCGCCGAGACCACAGTACGATTGGGTTTGTCCACCGAACTTGGCAAACTGGATATGCGGCTGCAAGGACGTATCGTCAACGGCCGCACCGATCAGGATTTCAACCTGGCGAGTAATCCCCTGATTACCTATCCCAACCTGGCGGTGGCGGATGCCCATGTCGGTTATCAGTTCACTGATCGCTTCAGGGCTGCGCTGGATGTAAACAACTTGTTCGACGCGTACTACTTCGAAAAGAAAGGTCATGCGCTGGAAGGGCGTTACTTCATGGTACGCACTACATTTACGTTCTGAAGGTAGGGGCATGACGCTCGTTCCACTCCGTATTGCTGAGGATGATCCGCTAATGAAATTTCCCGCGCACCGCGCTCGGCAGCTCATCGCCACTCCCCCGACTAATCTTGGACTGACTACGCTTGGACTCATTATCCTTGGCATGACTACACTGAATCCAAGCCTATGGTGCTCGGCTGCATGCATATTGCTGGATGACCAATCATGTGCATCTGCTCGTGCAAGTCGGCGACACGCCATTGGGTCGTGTCATGCTGCGCATCGCCAGTCGCTATGCTCGAGAACTGCAAGCCAGATTTCATAC
>JANMSB010000401.1:0-7181 GCA_031388915.1 Pseudomonadota bacterium
ACGCTTCGACTCCGCTCAGCGACCGGAATTCAAATGCCGTATGCCATCCGCAGCAACTTGAGCCGATGCGTCGGCTCCGCCGCCGAATCAGGTAGCCCAGAGCGAATCTGATGCCCGGCCATGGAGCAATTGCTGGAATAGCCATTGGGTCGGTGCCCGGCACCAGGTTCAATACATCGAGTGTTTTCAAGCCGATGTTCTGCACGCGCAAATGACAGGGCACGTCATAACTCACTTTGCTCAGCGCCCCTATGGCCCGGCGCACATTTGACGCTGGGCACACGCCTGCGCACACTTGCCGCTCTTAACCACCATTGGCCAACCCCTTGGCCAACCTGTCGCACCTACCCGGCCTGAATCCATGAGCAAAAAACCTGCGGTCAAGACGCCCGATTTCGAGAAATCACTGACCGAACTCGAACACATCGTCGAGCGCATGGAACAAGGCGAGTTATCCCTGGACGAGTCGCTAAAACAATTCGAGCGCGGCATTGCCTTGACGCGCAGTTGCCAGACGGCGTTGCAGCAAGCAGAGCAAAAAGTAGCCATCCTGCTGCGCAATACCGGTGATGCGGCTGAGGACACCGAACCGTTTGTCACCGACGATGACGAGACCTGAAGTGCCAGCATTCGCCGAGACATTCGCCGATTGTTTGAAGCGCTGGCAGGCCGATACCGAAGCTGCACTGGCGCGATGCCTGCCGTTAAGCACTGCCAGCCCCACCCGTTTACACGAAGCCATGCGTTACAGCGTACTCGGCGGCGGCAAGCGGGTGCGCCCGGCGTTGGTGTACGCCACGGCGGCGGCGCTCGATATGGCGCAAACCACGGTCACGGCAGCCGCCTGCGCTGTGGAGATCATCCATGCTTACTCGTTAATTCACGATGACCTGCCGGCCATGGACGATGACGATCTGCGCCGGGGGCGACCGACCTGCCACAAAGCCTTCGACGAAGCCACCGCCATCCTGGCCGGGGATGCCCTGCAAGTGCTGGCATTCGAAGTACTGGCCACCGATCCGGCGCTGCCTGCCGATCCGGCGATTCGCCTGCAGCTGGTGCGCATCCTGGCGCAGGCCAGCGGTACCAGCGGGATGGCCGGCGGTCAGGCATTGGACTTGGCTGCCGAGGGCCAAGACGCCAACCACAGTTTTAACCTGGGGACAATCACCGATATTCATGCCCGCAAGACCGGCGCGTTGATTCGCGCCAGCGTGTTGTTGGCGGTCGCCTGTGAGCCCAAGTTGAGCGCTGACGACCACGCTGCACTGGACCGTTATGCGGTGTCCATCGGCTTAGCCTTCCAAATCCAGGACGATTTGCTGGATATCGAGGGTGATCCCGCGTTGCTAGGCAAGGCGGTCGGCGCGGATCAGGCGCATCAGAAACTCACCTATCCAGCGGTGGTCGGTAGCGCGGCGGCACACGCAAAAGTGACCGAACTACATCGCGACGCTCTGCAAGCCATTGCGCACTTCGGGCGGCAGGCCGATCCGCTGCGCGACTTAGCCAGTTGGCTGGTGCAGCGGCAGCACTAGCACTTATCCTCCATTAGCGGCGAGCCTTCGCCGCCTGCCTTCTAGTACACTGCACCCTAATGACTCAGCCTTCCGCCCTACCCCTGCTGTCCGCGATTAATGTGCCTGCTGACCTGCGCCGTTTGGCCGTTCCGCAGCTCAAGCCCTTGGCGGCGGAATTGCGCCAATTTCTCATCGAAACGGTCAGTCAGCGCGGTGGGCATTTCGCCGCCGGCCTGGGTACGGTGGAACTGACCATTGCCCTGCACTATGTGTTCAATACGCCGGAAGATCGCTTGGTCTGGGATGTGGGCCACCAAGCCTATCCACACAAGGTCTTAACCGGTCGCCGCGAGCAACTGCATACCATCAAACACAAGGATGGACTGGCGCCCTTCCCCACCCGTAGCGAAAGCGACTACGACACCTTCGGCGTCGGCCATTCCAGCACCTCAATCAGCGCCGCATTGGGCATGGCCATCGCTGCCAAACACACCGGCAGCAAACGCCGCGCCGTGGCCGTGATCGGCGATGGCGCGATTACTGCGGGCATGGCCTTCGAAGCGCTGAATCACGCGGGCGCGCTCGACACCGACTTGCTGGTGGTGCTGAACGACAACGACATGTCGATCTCGGAAAACGTCGGCGCGTTTTCTAATTACTTCGCGCGTGTCTTATCCGGCAAGTTGTATGCGCACCTACGTGAAGGCGGCAAAAAAATTCTGCGCCGGGTGCCGCCCATGTGGGAACTGGCGCGCCGTTCCGAAGAACACATGAAGGGCATGATTCTGCCCGGCACCATCTTCGAAGAAATGGGTTTCAACTACATCGGTCCCGTGGATGGCCACGATGTGGATGCGCTGGTTGCTACGCTGAGCAATCTACGTGACATGAAAGGCCCGCAGTTCCTGCATGTCATCACCCGCAAGGGCAAAGGCTATGCACCCGCCGAAGCCGACCCCATCAAGTGGCATGGCCCTGGTCCGTTCGACCCGCAGAGCGGTGTGATCTTCAAAGAAAAAACCAGTGGCCCAAGTTATTCGCAAGTATTCGGCGATTGGTTGTGCGACATGGCCGCTGCCGATTCGCGGGTGGTCGGCATTACCCCGGCGATGCGCGAAGGTTCGGGGCTGG
Organism: Pseudomonadota bacterium; assembly: GCA_031388915.1. Taxonomy (GTDB): domain Bacteria; phylum Pseudomonadota; class Gammaproteobacteria; order Steroidobacterales; family Steroidobacteraceae; genus CAILZL01. The sequence goes on from JANMSB010000401.1 coordinate 2,652, forward strand.
TGGAATATTCACGACGTTTTCCCGATCGTTACTTCGACGTGGCCATTGCCGAACAACATGCGGTGACTTTCGCAGCAGGCCTCGCTTGTGACGGGCTGCGACCAGTGGTGGCAATTTATTCCACCTTTCTGCAACGCGCTTACGATCAATTGATTCACGATGTGGCCTTGCAGAATCTGCCGGTGACCTTTGCATTGGATCGCGCCGGCTTGGTAGGCGGCGATGGCGCCACGCATCAAGGCAGCTTCGATTTGAGCTTCCTGCGCTGCATTCCCAACATGGTTGTGATGGCGCCGGCCGATGAAAATGAATGTCGACAGATGCTGTACACCGCCGTGCAATCGGGTGTGCCCGCCGCGGTGCGTTATCCGCGCGGACAAGGCACTGGCGCATCGATTAACCACGACATGACGTTGCTGCCCATGGGCAAAGCACAGGTGCAACGCGAAGGCCGCAGCGGTCTGGCCATCCTGGCCTGGGGCCCGATGGTGGGCTTCTGCGCAGCGGCGGCCGAGCAACTGGACGCCACGTTGGTCAATATGCGCTTCGTCAAACCGTTGGATGAAGAGCTGCTGATCAAACTGACCGGCAAGCACAAAGCCTTCATCACCGCTGAAGAAAACACGGTTGCGGGTGGCGCCGGTAGCGCCGTGGCGGAGCTGTTCAATGCACATGGCCTGGCAATGCCCATGTTGCACATCGGTATTCCAGATCGCTTTATCGAACACGGGTCGCGTGAAGACTGCCTGAAGTCCGCCGGACTTGATATTCAAACCCTCACCACCACTATCAGCCGATGGTGGCCCGCTCCAGCCCGCGCTGCTGGCGGCTGATCCAACCATCCTGCTGAGTTGCTTATGACGCCGACACCCAAACCCTCGACTATCGAGGACGTGCAAAGCCGCGCCGATACGCGCCGGATTCCGATCAACAAGGTCGGCATCAAGGATGTCTTTCATCCGGTGCGCATCAAGGATCGTTCCGGTGGCGAGCAACACACCATCGCCAACTTCAATATGTATGTCGCCCTGCCGCATAACTTCAAAGGCACACACATGTCGCGCTTTGTGGAGATCCTGCACAAACATGAGCGCGAGATTTCGGTGGAATCTTTCGGCGTGATGCTCGAGGAAATGACCAAGCATCTGAATGCCGAAGCCGGTCATATCGAAATGAGCTTTCAGTTCTTCGTGATGAAAAAAGCGCCGATGAGCGGCGTGGAAAGCCTGATGAATTACCAAGCTTCGTTGATTGGGGAATACAGCCATGGCAAGGCACAGCGCTGGCTCAAAGTAGTCGTCGCCGCCACCAGCCTCTGTCCCTGCTCCAAAGCCATCTCCGACTATGGCGCGCACAACCAGCGTTCGCATATCACGCTGACTGCGCGCATCGGTGAGGACATGTGGCTAGAGGACTTGATCGACATCGCCGAACAGGAAGCGTCCTGCGAGGTGTACGGCATTCTCAAGCGCGCCGATGAAAAGTACGTCACTGAACGCGCCTACGATAACCCCAAGTTCGTCGAAGACATCGTGCGCGACCTGGCCGTGCGCTTGAACAACGACTCGCGCATTCGCGCCTACACCGTCGAGACCGAAAACTTCGAGTCCATCCACAATCACTCGGCGTATGCGTTGATTGAAAATGATAAGGATAAAACTGCGTAGAGGCCGGTTTTAAACCGGCCTACATGAATGTAGGTCATGCCGGGCTTGCCTGGAGTACTGACCGACCGGCCCTCACTGTTTTTTGCAGATGAATCGGCATGGGCGGGTTTTCTTGTCCATTGATATGGCCCGCCCCTACAATTCAATAATACGATCTGCCACCCGCATCCGGATTCATCTCGCCATAGACTTCTTCCGGATCGACACCCTGTGCCAGCAGGGCTTCCCTGACGAGCTGAATGTCCGACAGAATTTTGTCGACGCGATCGCCATGGTCGTAGCGATTTACTTCAATCGGCTTGGGCATGTAGCAAAAAGCAATTTTCAATGCGTGCAAACCATCGTCGCCCATACCAAAACCCTCGTCGCGCGTCAGAACGAGCGCCCTAAAAAAATCGCTCGCTAAAACGAGCGTCCGAGAAACAAGTAGAACGCCGAGTTGCTTTCATCGTCCATACCCACCGCTAGATACACAGGTCCCAGCGGCGTATCGGCGCCAAAGAACACACTGGCGTCGTGACGCAAGTTGCTGAAACTGGCGTCGCTGCGTTTATCCCAGGTGTTACCGGCCTCCAGGGAAATACCGGCATACGCCGGCAACTGCAGCACACCCGTGCCGCCGCGGCCCACCTGCCTGTAGTAAACAACACGCGCAAGGCCGTAGTGCGGGCCGGAGATCGAGTCGGCTGTCAGCCCCGACAGATTCAAGAAACCACCCAACGTAAAGTAGTCAGGTGTCGCCGGATCGTCGGTCAGATTTGTACCGATGTCGGTGGCCAAGATCATGGTGTAACGGCCAAAGTTTTTGGCGAATTGCCACTCGACCGATAGTTTGTCGCCGCCGCGATCCGCACCCAACGCCTCGCGTTCCGCAGTCCATTGCACGTTGAATTGACTGCCTTGGCGCGGGAAAAACACGTTGTCGAAAGTATCGTAAGAGAAGCGTGCGAAATAACCCCCGGTGCTGTAATTCTCCCGAGGCAACGTGGGATCACCGATGAGTACCCGCGACGAACCGAAACCGCGTTGCACGCCAACACGCAACTCGCCCCAATTGGCGAGTTCCCGCCCAACATCAAAGCCGGCCTGTGCAGTACGAACACGATATTCGGCAAGCAGTTGCTCGTCGCTCACCAATGGCACGCTGCGCACGCCGTACTCAAGACGTGGCGCGACGAAGTAACGCTGTTTCCATGACAGCGGTTGATAGAACTCGGTGGCAAAGCGCGGCCGATCGCCGATCTGCACATCAGTCAACCACTCGGCGCCAAAGCCGTTAATCTCGGTCATGATTAAACGCCCGGCCAAGTTGTAACGGCTGTTGCCGGCGAAGTCGTCTTCCAAGTTGATGCCGACGCGCACATAGTTTGGTCCCCAGCTCTTGGGCTTGAGACGAAACTCCAACCCCGCCTGCTCGTCGCGGTTCACTAACTTGTAGTCAATGACCTCGAATAGATCGAGCGCGTACAACGCCGACAAATTGTCATTGATGCGTGCGCGGTCCAGAGGCTGCCCCTGCAAATCACCCACTAACGCCTCAACCGCATCTGCATAGCGCGCCGAAGCCGCTTCGGTTTGAATGAAATCAATACGTGGTGCTTGCGTCATGCCGGGCGTACGCGCCGCCACGTATGCTTGGTAAGTCGCCGTATCGACCGCCAAGGCCTTGAGTCGCGCACTCATTGCCCGCGCAGCTTCAACACCCGCCGCCATCGCGCGGGGTACGCGCGAAAAATCCGCAGAGCTCATGGTGCCTAATTGCGGATCGATAACGATGTCGCTAGCCTGCAAGGTGGCGCGCTGCTCTAAGGTGCGGTTGCGCACCATGATGGCAGCCGCTTGATTCGTCACTGCCAACGGCGACGTTAACTCATCGCGCGGCGCCAATGGAAAGCTGACATCGACCACGATCAGCACATCCACATTCATTTGCCGTGCAATATCTATTGGCAGGTTATTTACCAGGCCCCCATCCACTAGCAAACGGCCATCCAAATCCACCGGCGTGAACACACCCGGCGCCGACATACTGGCGCGCATCGCAGTGACCAGATCGCCAGAACCTATCACCACTTCTCGGCCAGATTCCAAATCGGTGGCCAGGGCGCGAAACGGCGTGAGGAGTCGATCGAAATCGGTTATGTCGGCCACCGGCAAGGTGGCGCCGCGCAGGATCTGCGTTTGCTTTTGGCCCTGCACTAAACCGGTGGGCAGTGCAAAACCCTCTTTACCCACGCCCAGCGAATAACGCACCAGGAAATTACGATCGTCTTGCTTGCGGCGGAATCCGAGCGCCGTGCGCGGCGGCCGGTCGCGGAAGGCGCCTTGCCAATCCAGCGACTTCACCAACGTTTCGATTTCAGCAGGCTTCATGCCCGAGGCATACAAGCCGCCCACCAACGCACCCATGCTGGTGCCGGCGATGGCGTCAATCGGCACCTGTAATTCTTCCAGCACTTTGATCACGCCCACATGCGCGATGCCGCGCGCGCCGCCGCCGCTTAATACCAAGCCGACACGGGGGCGCGTGGATTGCGTATCTTCTTCGGCGTGTGCTACCCCACCTAGTAGCAGCAGGAAGCTGACACTGGCGATTACCCACAAAGCACAGACATGCGCGCAGGCGAGCAAGACACTTCGACTTCGCTCAGTGACCGGAGGCTGCATGTTCCGGTCGCTGAGCGAAGTCGAAGTGTCTATCCAGATTGCCGCTCGTACTAAGAACCTGTTCAAAGTCTCGATCAAGGGATGCAGCGCAAGGCGAAACCTGCCAAAAAAACGCAGCGTACACGTAGTACGTGAGTATTTTTTGGCAGGTTTCAACGCCGCGATGCGCCCTTCAGCGAGACTTTGAACAGGTTCT
>JANMSB010000523.1:0-5818 GCA_031388915.1 Pseudomonadota bacterium
ATTCTTCTTAAGAAGGTCTTCCAACCCCGGCTCGTGAATCGGCGACTCGCCGCGCTTGAGCATCTCCACCTTGCGCGCGTCCACATCCACGCACAGCACATGATTGCCGGCCTCAGCGAAACAGGCGCCCGTCACCAAACCGACATAGCCGGAACCGAAGATTGTTAGACGCACGAATAAACCCCAACTTGGAACAGAAAATGGACTGCAAGCTTAATGGAGTGGTGGGAAGGTCGCAAAAAAAGCGCAACATCGGCAAGCCCGACTTAAGTCGGACCCACGACCAGAGTGGAATTGCCCAGAGCATGGACTTGCAGAGTGAGCAATCGGCGCCACTGTCCTGTGGTCCATAGACTTGTTGCCAAATGGCACTTCCTTAAGCGATTTTCCGACGGGCGCGATTCATCGCGTCCGTCCGGGTGCTGAAAGAACCGTGGTTTCGGCTTAAGGAAGTGCCATCCGAACTTGTTTCCCTGTCGCTGGAAGATCGATACCCACGACGTCATACCAAGTTTTTATCGATCAGGGGCCGTATGGAAACCGTCACCATTTCTCCAAAATTCCCTGAAGCTCAGCCCAGGCCAAAAAGTGCAGGCGATTCTCTACGATAGCCGTATTGAACTTAGCCCATTGCGACCGATTCGGAGAATGAAAGGTTTTCTGAAAGGCATCAACACGGATGTTGCACGCGAAAAAGACCGCCTTTGAACGATGGCTGATAGCATCATGCTCGCCACGGCCCGCGCTTACGAGGCAACGCTATGGACACAAGATGCTGATTTCGCGAAGGTGGCAGACGTGAAGTACACCGCAAAGCACGCCGAAAGCTGATCCACTCATGTTGGCCGCAACGGTCCAAATGCGTGACAACCGCCATACTGTCGCCATACCCTAGTCCCATGAACCCCAACGACAGACAACAACTATTTGATGCAGTACGTCAGTGCGTGCTGGCAGCGCTGCCGGACGTCTGGGCGATTTACGTACATGGCAGCATTGCCAACGACACCGCACGACCCGACAGCGACCTGGATCTGGCTCTGCTACTGCCGCCTGGCAAGGAATTGCCCAATTTGCTCAGTTTTTCTGCTGTACTTGCCGCAGCAGCACGACGCGAGGTGGACGTGGTCGACCTGCGGCGTGCCGGAAACATGCTGCGTAAAGAAGTGTTGGAACATGGCATCCCCCTGTACGCCGCGAATTCAGAACAAGTCCTCGCTTGGGAAGCCAGCGCCATGAGCGAATACGCGGAACATCACTGGCGCATCCGCAGCCTGCTGGAAGACTTCAACCGCACCGGCATTGGGTACGGCGCATGAACGACACAGTGGCACTGAAAATCACGTCATTGCAGCGTTGCGTCGCGCGGGCGCGCAGCGCTTATCGGCACGCCGGAGCGCGGTTCCGCTCCAGCTTCGATCAGCAGGACGCCGCCATACTGAACATTCTGCGTGCCTGCGAAACCGCCATTGACCTAGCCAACATGCTGATCCGCAGCCGTCACCTAGGAAGGGTCTGATTTATTTCCCCTGTCATTTCGACCGAAGGGAGAAATCTTTCAAGTGCTCGATCCTACGCTTACTCAGAAAAGAAGGATTTCTCGCTCCGCTCGAAATGACAAATTCTTCAGACCTTCCATAGGCATTCCTACCGACAGTCGCGAATCGTTCTCCATCCTCCAGCGCGAAGGCCTGGTAGGCGACACTGACTGAGCGCCTGAAAGCGATGGTGGGCTTTCGCAATCTGGCGGTACATCAATATCGCGACCTGGATATCGAGATTGTCGAACACATTCTGATGCATGAAGTGGATGACCTGCTGGCCTTTGCTGAGCAGATCAGAGTCGCTGTTTAGGCTTCGACGCACATAACTCCCGCCATAGGCGGCATGCAGCAAATCGTGGCGCCCTCATCAGCCGCTACTCTTCACTGGTCTGACCGGCCAACTTGGCCTTGGCACGCCAAGCACGGAGCTGGCTTTCATGCAGCCCCAGTTACTTGGCGGTCACGGCCACCTCTCTTGATCGGCTCGGGCCAACGCCTGCGTTCTGAACTCCGCGCTGTACTGCTTGCGGACCTGTTTCTTCACCGATTGACGCTTCATCTCTCACTCACCTCAGATAACGATTTTAACCTCGCTTATCAAGGTGCCCAAGAAACAGGGGCGGATCACTGCTCAAATTGCCTAACTAGGCTGGTTCGCTGAGGCATCACATAGCAATGCAGACACCGGTAACCAAACCGACACAACCGGAGCCGAAAAATTGTTAGACGCACTGATAGACCGACACCCTAAATAAAAAGAAAGATTGGCCGACACAATAGACTCGGGAAATAACCAGTGGAGACTCGAATCAAAAACAGCCTGAGGTTGTGAGGATCTCTGCAATATCCCGGATAGACTTAGTCGATCAAAACGGTTACAAGCGGCCATAGGACATTCATTAGAGCTTCGACAAAACCAGCAGAACTTAAGTCTATGCATAGTTCAGAACGCCTTCATTTCGCGAAGAGGAAACTGATTCATAGCGTCAACTGTTTGCTCGCATTTATGCCGCAACGATGTGTTAAAAACTTGTTACGATAGCTCAAACAATGGAAGCGATCACTGTTTTTGCTCAAAGATTGCAAGATGTTCTGGATGTCATCCAGTGCTTCGGGCCTTCGTTGTAAGCACAGTAGAGTCGCCGCACAGCGCGAGTTTGAATCTATCGGTGGAGTTAAGGAGTTTTGATGGGAATGGTTGATCCAATAGCCTTGGCTATCGCTACCAGCGGCATCGTTGCACTGTTCATGTGTATATTGCTGGTAGCCACCAAGCACATTCATGGCAAACTGAGCATGGACACTGCCGCAGGCGTCCACAAGTTCCACATCAGCCCTACACCCCGAATTGGCGGCATTGCCATTCTCAGTGGACTATTGGCCGGGTGGGCCACAATGAAAATTGGAGATAGTTCCTCAACGCCGACGGTACAAGAAACCTGCACATTATTCGGCAAGATGCTATTGGCAGCGGTGCCAGCCTTCATATTCGGCATACTCGAAGACGTTACCAAACGAATTGGCGTTCGCGCTCGTCTGTTTGCGACCATGGGCAGCGGCTTGCTGGCCTGCGCTCTGACCGGCACGATGATCAATACGGTTGACGTGTGGGGCATTGACAACCTGCTGGCCATGACCCCGATTGCAGTGGCATTCACGGCATTCGCAGTTGGCGGTGTCGCCAATTCCTTCAACATCATCGATGGCTTCAACGGCTTGGCTGCTGGAGCACTGTTGCTCTCGCTGACCGCCATCGGCTCCATCGCTGCTAATTCCGGAGACTCCACCCTTGCAATCGTATGCGCATTGCTTGCCGCATCCGTCGTTGGCTTTGCCGTGGTGAACTTCCCGTTGGGCAAGATTTTTTTGGGCGACGGTGGCGCCTATTTGCTGGGCTTCATGGTGGCATGGGCCGGCGTGATGCTGCCTGCCAGAAACCCTGAGATTTCACCTTGGGCAGCTCTGCTTGCATGTGGCTACCCCATTCTAGAGGTGCTCTTCAGCATCTGGCGCAAATACCGACGAGAAGGCTCTCACCCAGGTCAACCCGACAAAGTTCATCTACACATGCTGTTTTACAAACGCATATCCAAACGCACCTTCCGAGATGCTCCCGCTGCATTGCAAAATGGTTTAACAAGTATCTTTGCCTGGGCATATGCGCTTGTGCCGGCAACCATCGCGATGACTTGGCCCGACAAGACGGGTGCCCTTATAGCGGGTTTTGCCGCATCAGGTATTTTGTACCGTGCGATCTACGTGCGGCTGACTCAATTTAAGTGGAGTGTCCCCATAAAATTGAGCTCCAGAAAGTTCAATCCCAATGTGCATCTCTCCAATGTGAGTCTCTCCAATACGCACCTCTCTAATGCGCACCTCTCCAATGTGAGCCTCTCCAATGTGAGCCTTCGCGAAGACAACCACGATGCCGAGCGAGACGTAGCATAATCGCCGAGGAGTGTCGGTGTGCGGAGATCACAACCATAGTCCCTGTGTTTAGCAGCAGCAGAGGCTCACACGTAAATCACTCGTCATTAGAAGCCATCAAGAAACCCCACTTCGGTCGTTACTCAAATGCCGCTCCCGAAGAAACTCGCGGTATACGTAACCACGGATAACTGTCGGCAATAAAAAAACAACAGCCCGTGTAATTCCATGATAGCTGGCCAACAAATGGCTTTTTAGTTTGCAATTTACAAGATGGCGCTGCAGTTCAATTTCAGCGATAGCGTAGCGCCACCCGCCACGACGCTTGTACATATCGTGACCCGCTGTTGCGTAAACCAGTATCTCATTGAGATTTTCGGCAATCGCTCCTTCGCTAAGCATAGACGCCCAGAGTGCATAATCTTCCTTCAGATGGATTTGGGAGTAGCCACCACATTTCATAGCGAAGTCTCGGCGGTAGGCCACGGCCATGTGATTGAATGGATTACGCCGCTTGGCATAGTTAACTATGTTTTGATGGTTAAGCGGTGTGCGGCGTACAGCAATCTTCTCGCCACTGGAGTCCACTTCAAGGATGGCACTGCCAACAATATCTAGGACAGCACTATTAGCGGCGGCTTCGGCAAGGCGCTCGAATCGATGAGGCAAATTAAAATCGTCCGCATCAGCACGTATAACCCAGTCAGTTTGGACCTTCTCCAACCCTGCATTGAGTGCCCCAGCCAGCCCCAGATTGTTCGGCAAACGTAATACATCAAGAGGGAACCTACTCTCAAGCTGTGCAATGGTAGTCGCTAATTTCTGGAAAACAGGACCATCCACGACCAGGACAAACGAATCAGGTTGTAACGTGTTGGCATAAACGCTACACACGGCTCGCTCAAATAACTCAGCATCATCTCCCCGATAAACAGCCATTAAAACAGTAGAGCCTCCTGGAAATGAAGTTCCAATCGGACCCATCACATCCGCTCCCAACTTGAGGGTATTAAATCTCGAGTATCGGTGTCAGTGGCAAACCAGCGACGAGGAGCAATCACAATTTTATCCAGATGTGTATTCAGCCATGCCCCCCACCAACTAAACGAGCTATTGGCGATCACATGATGGCGACACAGTGACATCAGCCGCATGTCGTTGTAGCTATCCTCGCCTATGTTGTGTTCTATTAGCACCAGGTCAGGATAGCGCGGCGTTAACACTTCGGCGACCCATTTTGGATCGTCGGAAAAAGCAAACAAGCGCGCATTGGGCACGCGCTGACGCAAACTGTCTATCGCATTGAAGTAGTATTCAGGAACACATATTCCATGCGTTGCCAGCGTCTTGGCATTGCTCACGTAATCCCCACGCCTGACGTGGATGCTGATCGCGACGCTATTAAGCAGAGTATGCACGAGCTCGGCGTTTCGCCCAGCGGGCTGCTGCCTGAACCTGAAATCACTTCTGATGATATCCGCTTGCTTCAAAAAATAGCGTTCACTCTGCCAATAGCCCTGCAGATAGCCACCCGAGCGCGCGCGATCAAGCAGCTCATTCCAGTAACGGTAATGTGGCTCCGCAATAAAGCGGGCTCCTCTCAGACGAGAAAACATCTTGGCTGCCAAAGCGCGCCGCAGCCTGGGCGCGACACGTAGTGCGCCAACCATACATCGCAAATCGGCCGGCCGCGCCACATCGAGTTTCATGGAAAACACGCGCTCCAATTCGAGGCCATTGTGGAACGAGGTATACGCCCCGAACATATCCACTATGACCTTGAGGGGTAGCTTGAGTTCTGCCGCCAAGGCACGAGCGCATGCGTACTGAAACATCTGGTTGCCCAG
>JANMSB010000003.1:0-8446 GCA_031388915.1 Pseudomonadota bacterium
TTCAAATAACTCACCCTTGCCCTTGGCCACGCCCGCCAGACCACCGAAGCCTTCCAAGTGTGCCGCGCCGGCATTGGTTAGCAGGCCGATGCTGGGCATGGCAATCGCCGCCAGATGTGCGATCTCACCCACGTTGCTCGCGCCCATTTCAATCACCGCAGCCTTATGCTCGGCACGCAGCGTCAGCAGCGTGAGCGGCACGCCGATGTGATTGTTCAAATTGCCGCGCGTCACTAAGCAAGGCCCGCGCTGCGACAGAATGCTGCCTAGCATTTCCTTGGAGGTAGTCTTGCCGTTGCTACCGGTGACACCGATCACCGGATAGCTGAATTGCTCACGCCAGGCGCGCGCAAACTGCGACAACGCCGGCAATACATCCGGCACCACGACTTGCGGAATATCCACAGCCAACTCGTGATCGACTAACGCAGCGATAGCGCCACGCGCCTCAGCAGCCGCCACATATTCATGGCCGTCGAAATTGGGGCCTTTCAGCGCCACAAACAGTGAGCCTTGCGGCAAAGTGCGTGTGTCGGTGGATACGCTATCGAACAGTACATCGGCGCCGACCAAACGGCCGTTGGTGTACCGCGCCAAACTGGCAGCGGTTAATTGCGGAGCACTCATGTAGTCCTCCGCAGCACAGCACGCACCACTTCACCGTCGCTGAAGTGGCGCGTGTCGGCGCCAATGATCTGGTAGTCCTCGTGACCCTTGCCGGCGATCAACACAATGTCGTTCGCTGCAGCTGATTGCAGTGCTTGCCCAATGGCTAGCGCGCGGTCGCGTTGCACGATGGCCGGATAGTCAGCCATGCCGGTTAAAATATTGTTGATGATCACCTGCGGATCTTCGCTGCGTGGATTGTCGTCGGTGAGAATCACGCTATCGGCGAGACGCGCAGCAATGGCGCCCATCTGCGCACGTTTGCCCGGATCGCGATCACCGCCGCAACCAAACACACAAATTACGCGGCCCTGACAATGCGCCTTGAGCACGCTCAGGGCTTTTTCCAAGGCATCCGGCGTATGCGCATAGTCAATCACGGCGCGCTTGCCATGGCCTTGCAACAACTCCATGCGACCCGGCGGCGCTGCCGCCTGTGCCAAGGCTTGCACGGCCTGCTGCATCGGCACATCCCAACCCACCAATACGGCCAAGGTCGCCAACAAGTTTTCCGCGTTGAACTTACCGAGCAATGAAGAACGCAACACCGCGTCGCCAAAATCACCCGTGATGTCGAGTGCTAATCCCTGCGCACTTAGGCGCACGTTGTGCGCGCGCAGCACTGGCGTGGCCAATGTCTCGGCGCCACAGGTGTAGGCGGTAGTACGCGCAGCCGTGGCGGCGCGACTTAGCAACTCGCGACCGAATGCGTCGTCGGCATTGATCACCTGATGACGCAGCGCCGGCCAGTGGAACAACGCCGCCTTAGCTTCGCCATACGCCTGCATGTTGCCGTGATAGTCGAGATGATCGCGGCTGAGATTGGTAAACACCGCGGTATCCACTTGTACAGCGGCGATGCGTGCTTGATGCAGCGCGTGCGACGACACTTCCATCCCCACCGCACGGGCGCCGCTGTCGCGTAACTCGGCTAGTTGCCGGTGCACGTTCAGCACGTCAGGCGTGGTGTGCGTTGTGGTTTGCAACTGATTCAATCGGCCGTAGCCCACTGTGCCGGAATAACCGGCAGCAATGCCACAACGTTCGGCGGCATCGGCAATGAGATAGGCCGTGGTGCTCTTGCCATTGGTGCCAGTCACCGCTGCAATACGTAAGGCGCTCGAAGGCTGACCATAAAAGCGATCTGCGACCTGCCCCAACAATGACGACAACTCTGGTACTGCAAAAACTTGCACGCCAACCAGCACCGGCATCGCGCGATCCTGCGCTGGTTGCCACAGCACGATACGCGCGCCATTGGCAACCGCCTGTGCAACATAGTCACCGCCATGACCCTGCAAACCCGGTACGGCAATGAACACTGAACCGGGCACACACCGGCGGCTATCCAAACTCAAACCGGTAATTCGTTGATCCGGCAACTGCGCCAGCAATGTGTCGCTCACCAAGCCGTGCAATAGCTCGCGCAAGCTTGGCGTCTGCGCATCAGGCTTGAATGCCAGCGCGTTCATGGCGCAACTCCGGTTTGCACCAGCGTCGCTGCCGGCACCATATCCAGACCATCCGGCGGTACGGCCAGCAAGCGCAACGCGCCCGCCATCACATTGGAAAACACCGGCGCCGCTACGGTGCCACCGTAGTAACCACCATCGCGCGGCTCATTCACGACCACTACGCAAGCCAGCTTGGGATTGGTGGCCGGCACCACGCCGCCGAAGGTGGCCACATAACTATCTGTGGAGTACGTACCAGCGTTAGCTTTCAATGCAGTGCCGGTTTTGCCGGACACTTGATAGCCAATCAACGCCGCTTTGTTGCCCGTGCCTTCGGCAGTGACCACGCTTTGCATGATCTTGACCATTTCATACGCGACTTTTTCATCCAGCACGCGCGTGCCTTCCACCGGCCCCACTACACGCTTGAACGATAGCGGTCGCGAAATGCCGCCGGAACCCAGAATGGAATAGGCATGCGCCAATTGCAGCGGTGTCACCGACAAGCCATAGCCATAAGACATGGTGGCTTGATAGATGGGACGCCATTGTTTGTGGTTCATCAACATACCCGCCGCTTCACCGGGAAAACCGCTGCCGGTAACTTGTCCGAAACCGAAGGCATCCAGCGTCTTCCACATTTCCTCCGGCGTCATCGACAACGCCAGCTTGGTCATGCCCACATTGCTGGACTTGGCCATCACCATGGTCAGCGGCGCGGCGCCAATCGGATGTTCATCGCTGATGGTCTTGATGCCAACCCGCACCAAGCCGGGCGAGGTATCAATAATGGTGTTGGCGTGATAGCGACCGGTGGCGACACCTGCGGCAGCCACAAACGGCTTCATGCTGGAACCCGGCTCCATGAGATCGGTGGCGGCGCGATTGCGATAATTTGCAGCGTCACGCTGTTCGGGATCGTTGGGATTGAATGCCGGCTGATTGACCATGGCGAGAATTTCGCCGGTCTCGATATCAATCACGATCACCGACCCGGATACCGCGCGGTGTTCTTGAACAGCTTTCTTCAACTCGCGGTACGCCAGGTATTGAATGCGCACATCAATACTGGTGGTAACCTCCTGCCCCGGACGCGCAGCGCGAATGCTCTCCACATCCTCAACCGAGCGACCCAGACGATCTTGAATGACGCGCTTGGCGCCGGGCGCACCGGCCAGCGAGCGATCATAGGCCAGCTCCAAGCCTTCGCGACCTTGATCGTCGATATTGGTAAAGCCCAGCACATGCCCGGTCACTTCACCCGCTGGATAGTAACGACGATATTCGCGCTGCAAGTACACACCGGGAATATTCAAGGCCTTCACCTGTGCGGCATCCTTGGGATTCATGTGCCGTAACAGGTAGACAAAATCGCGCTCGAGATTACTGCTGACTTTTTGCGCCAACCAGTTGCGATCACGGTTCAGCGCCTCGGCCAGCCGAGGAATTTGATCGGCCGCTTGCTGCAATTGCTCCGGGTTGATCCACACCGAATCCACCGGCGTGCTAATCGCCAGGGTTTCGCCGTTACGGTCGTAAATCGCGCCGCGATGTGCGGCGAGTTTGGCAACGCGGGCAAACCGGGCATTGCCCTGCTTGAGCAAGAAGCCATCGTCCAGCAACTGCAAGTCCACCGCGCGCACCACTAACGCCACGCTGGCCAGACCCAGCGTGAGCAGCACCCAGCGCAACCGGCCGCGGAATTGCTCCACGGCAAAGTGCTTGCTGTCTGTGCTGCGTAGATCGATCAAAATACCTTCCTCATCACTTAACTCATCACCAAACAATCTCTGCCGATTCGCCCATCACGGCTGCTCCACCAAGTGCACCTGATTGGGATCGGGCACTACCATGTGCAAATCGTCGTGGGCAATTTTTTCGATACGCCCATACGTCACCCAAGTGCTCTGCTCCAAGCGCAGTTGCCCCCATTCGGTATCGAGTTGATCGCGCTCTTTTTCCAAGCGCTGCAATTCGACAAACTGATTGCGGGTCTGTTGCTTGCTCCACACCACGCCCACTGCCGACATCAGCACGAAGAACCACAACATCACCAAGGCCAACCGTAGCGAGATGTTCATGCGGCTACTCGCTCGGCGACGCGTAAAATCGCGCTGCGCGCACGCGGGTTGCGCTTGATCTCCGCCTCGCCCGAATGAATCGCCTTACCGATGCGTTTAAGCTTGGCGCGTCGCTCCGGCGGAATCTGCGGCAAGCCGGCATACAGCGGATCGTCCTGCGAATGCTGCTGCATGAACTGCTTCACGCGCTGGTCTTCCAGCGAGTGAAAGCTGATTACGCACAAACGTCCGCCCGGCTTGAGCACTGCCAGCACTTGTTGCAAGGCCATGTCGATTTGTTCCAGCTCGGCATTAACGGCAATGCGAATCGCCTGAAAGGTGCGCGTCGCCGGGTGTTTGCCCGGCTCGCGTGTCGGCACTGCAGCGCTCACCAACTGCGCCAACTGCTTGGTGGTGGTGATGGGCTGCTCGGCACGCGCCTGCACTAGTGCGCCGACAATACGCTTGGCGAATTTTTCTTCACCGTATTCGCGAATCACGCGCAGCAGATCGCGCTCGCTCACTTTGGCAAGCCATGCCGCAGCAGTCATTCCGGAAGAATTGTCCATGCGCATATCCAATGGCCCGTCGTGCATGAAACTGAAGCCGCGCGCCGCTTCATCAAGCTGCGGCGACGACACGCCCAGATCAAATAACACTCCATCAACACTCTGTATCAAGCCCGCCGACATCAAACCCGCCTGGGCCACCGCCGATTGCAGTTGTGCAAACGGCTGCTGCAGCAATTGCAAGCGCGGCTCCTCCGCAAAACGCGCGCGTCCTGCAGCAATCGCTGCAGGATCACGATCCAACGCCAGCACTCGCCCCGCAGCGCCCAAGCGCTGCAACACCGCCTGCGTGTGACCGCCACGACCGAAGGTTGCATCCAGGTAGCAACCCTCCGGACGAATAGCCAACGCTGCCAACACTTCATCGAGAAGCACCGGTTCGTGCGTAAATCCCGGTGTGCCCACTACAGTGCTATAGCGCTGAGTTCGGGCGGCAAATCCTGGCTGTTCTGATGCAACTTGATGCTGGCTTCGCGTTGCGCCACCCACAGCGTTTCATCCCACAGCTCGAAGCGTGTGCCCTGGCCCGACAGCACCACATCGCGCGTCAGCCCGGCGTACTCACGTAAATTGGGGGGAATCAACAACCGACCTTGGGCATCAAGATCGACATCGGTGGCATGGCCAATCATCAAGCGCTGCAGACTGCGCGCCACTGGGTTCAAAGCGGGAAGTTTGGCAAGTTTGCGTTCGATGTCTTCCCAATCGGGTAAGGTATAAATCAGCAAACAGCGCTCAGCGTGATCGATGGTCACCACCAAATGCCCGCCCGCGTCCTCGACGAGACCATCCCGGTAACGGGTCGGCATCGCCAGGCGGCCTTTAGCATCCAAGGTGACTTTGTTCTCGCCGCGAAACATTTGAATTCTGCTTACCCTAACTGCCCAAACCGGAATCGATCAGGAACCGTCGCCCCATAGCCAGGAAATTCCACCAATTCCCACTTTTTTCCACTCGGGCGCACTATAGGGAGGCACGCTCGGGCAAGTCAACGTTCTGATGGATTTTTTTGTTGGGGGACAGTGACTTAGCAGCTTTTGCAGACATCGGAAGAGCGCACCCGCAGGAGCCATTTCATCCGAATCAGCCACTTAAGAGGCTTTTGTTAAATCAGCCTTACGAATAGCAATGGGCTTGCCCGCATTGCCGACGCACACAAAAAGCGTGCGCCAAATCTTCGCTGCGCAACCGAGTCGTCGCATCGATCGAAATCCGATAGCTCAATGGCGAGAAAAAGTGGGAGTCGGCCGATAAGCCGGGTTCTGGCCGGCCCAAGCGGTGCCGGTCCGTAGGTTCAATGACCCTGATAAGCGTGGTGACTGGACCACGGGTACTCAATAGGCGAAGCGACCATGCGCGCGCGGATGGGGTTCAAGTGGATGTAACGCAGCAGTTCCAGCAAGTAGGTACCGGCATCGACCAGTACTGCGTGATAACGCCGTTCGAACAAATGCCCCTGTGGTGTGAAAGCGCGCCTGCAACTCGCGCGCACAGCGACTAGCAATGCGCAGCATGATCCGGCCCAGCGGAATCTGTTGTCGATTTTGCCCGGAACGAAATGCGGCAGTACGCTGGGTCAAGGTTGGCCTCGGGGTTGTTTGGTTGAATGTGTGGTAACAAACATCCTACCAATCCTGAGCCAACCTGCTTCTTGCCTTTCAACTGCTTACGCGTGCGCGCTCATCTCGCTGCGGCTTAAGTAAGTGCCATTCCCATTAAGGGGGAGCCCATTACGCCGCATGAAGCTTTTGTGACAAGACTCAGGTTGTGAGGTATTTCGCCGTTAGCAATGCTCGAAGTGGTTATTAATCTCGCTAGTTTGGATATTGGTAATTCGAGCATGCCCGAAGCATTTGATGAAACCCAGACCATGCGCCTTAGGCGCATGGACACTGCCTCCGTTCAGTTAAAGGCGATCATTCGCAACGGCGATCTCGCCACACTGTTTCAACCCATCGTCGATCCGCGCAGCCGCAGTTTATTTGGCTATGAAGCGCTGACACGCGGTCCTTCCAGCAGCTGGCTGCATTCGCCGCAGCATCTGTTCGAGGCCGCACAGCGCTGTGGGCTGCGCCTTGATCTCGAGTTCCGGTGTATTGAGTTAGCGGCACGCCGCTTTGTCGAACATAAAGCGGAAGGGCGGTTGTTCGTGAATGTATCGCCGGATTCCGTTTATGAGGAGCCGCGTTTCGCCGAACGCTTTCTGCGCACCATCGTGTCGGCCGGCCTGGCGCCGGACCGCTGCGTGATGGAACTGACCGAAGAAAGTTTACTTGATGACTACGCATTGCTGCGTTCGACACTGCAACAGCTACGCGAGGGCGGCTGCGAGTTCGCCATCGACGATCTGGGTGCGGGGTCGTCCGGCTTGCGTACTTGGTCCGAACTGCGGCCCGATTACGTCAAGATCGATCGCTACTTCATCAGCAACATCGATTCGGACTCGACCAAGTATGGCTTTGTGCGCTCCATCATCGATCTGGGCCGCACCATCGGTTGCCGGGTGATTGCCGAAGGCGTGGAAACGCCCGGCGAATGTCGCGAGCTGATGGAGTTGGGCATCGACCGCTTGCAGGGTTATTTATTCGGACGTCCCGAGGCCACGCCGCAAGTCGCACTGCACGAGTTTGATGTGACGGATCGCGGCGCCATCAGCACCACAGCACTGCGCGCCGAGCATCTGGCTGTCCATGTGCCGTCGGTGCCGCCCGATATGCGCATTACGGAAATGATGGAGCTGTTTCGTACTGGCACGGTTCGCGACACGCTGGTGGTGGTCCAGAACGGCCGGCCTTTAGGGGTGGTGCGGCGCCACAGCTTGTTTGCCATGATGAGCAAACCACTGCATCCGGAAATCTACAACAAGAAGCGCATCACCGCGGTAATGGAAACACCCAGCGTCATGATCGATGCGGAGCTGCGTCTTGAACAAGTGAGCCGCCTGGTAACGCACAGCAGCGGCGCGCGCTGGACCGATGAGTTCGTCATTACGCTCGATGGGAAGTACCTGGGCATTGGCCAGACGATGGATCTGTTGCGGCAGATCACCGATCAGCAATTGCAGATTGCCAAACACTCCAATCCGTTGACGTTGCTACCGGGCAATGGACCGATCAATGATTGCATCAATCGTCTGTTGGCCGATGGCAGAAACTTTGTCGTGTGTTATGTGGACCTGGATAACTTCAAGCCCTACAACGATGTGTATGGTTATGCGCAAGGCGATCAGGTACTGAAGCATCTGGCCGAACTGCTCAAAATTACAATAGCGCCGCGCATTGATTTTTTAGGGCATGTGGGCGGCGATGATTTTGTGTTGGTGTTGCGTAGTGCCGATTGGTGCGAACGATTACACAAATTGTTTAGTACGTTCTCGACCAGCATTACCGGTTTTTATTCGGCCACCGATCTGGCGTCGGGGCACATTGTCGCAGCGGACCGCGATGGTGAGCTACGCCAGTTCCCTTTGCTATCGCTGTCGTTGGCAGTGTTGGATAGCGCCACCACGGGTCTAACCAGCGCGGAGGCTGCTGCGAAGCTACTGGTTGGTGTGAAGAAGCAAGCCAAGCATCAAGTGGGTAATAGCTTGATCTATCGCAATAACGAGGAATGGTTCAATCTGACTCAGGTTGAACCACACAAGGACGCCAGGTCCAATAACAGGCTGCGTGGGACTGGATAGCAGTGAAAGCGTGAA
>JANMSB010000103.1:0-2353 GCA_031388915.1 Pseudomonadota bacterium
CAAATCCAAGAGGCCGGCATTGCGGGCAGTCGCCGAGATGGTGCCGTCGAGATCGAAATTGTCTGCAGCGCCCTCGCGCGCAAACTTACGCAGTTTGCGTAGCGCCACTTTGATGTTGCGCGTACCTAACTCAACGTTGTCATCGAGATTGCGGAACTCGCGCGTCTCCCATATTTTGACGGCGCTGCCATTGCGACCCTGCTCCTGCCCGATGCGCACGCCTTCTGGGTTGTAACCGTTCGCGCCGAACGGCGAGGTGCCGCCGGTGCCAATCCATTTATTGCCGCCTTCGTGGCGCTTCTGCTGTTCGCGCAAGCGCTGCCGCAAGGTTTCCATGAGCTTTTCCCAGCCGCCCAGGGCTTCAATCTTGGCGCGCTCTGCTTCGCTTAAGTATTTCTGCGCCGCGTTACGCAACCACTCATCGGGAATGTTGGCGTTGAGATCGGCGAGTGCATTTTCGGCGCCACTGAAATAAGCAGTGAACACCTGATCAAAACGATCATAGTGCCGCTCATCTTTAATCAACGCCGCACGCGCCAACGCATAAAACTCATCGACGTTGGTGTGGATCACCCCCGCCTTGAGCGCGTCATGCAGCATCAGCAGCTCGGTGATGGACACTGGCACACCGACGTCGCGCAGCATGCAGAACAAGCGAATAAACATAGCGTTTAACCGAGTAGAACCGTCTTACCGTCCCTGCCGGCGTTGCAGGAACACCAACTGCTCAAACAAATGCACATCCTGCTCGTTCTTCAACAACGCGCCGTGCAATACGGGAATGACGGTCTTGGCGTCCTTGCTGCGCAAGGCTTCGGGCGGAATATCCTCGGCCAACAGGAGTTTGATCCAATCCAACAGCTCCGATGTAGATGGCTTCTTTTTCAGCCCCGGCACGTCACGCAAATTGAAGAACGCGTTGAGCGCCTCGGACAATAGCTCTTGCTTCAAGGTCGGGAAGTGCACGCGCACGATGCGCTCCATAGTTGCCGCATCCGGGAAACGGATGTAGTGAAAGAAACAGCGGCGCAGAAACGCGTCCGGCAGTTCTTTCTCGTTGTTGCTGGTAATGATGATGATGGGACGCTGCTTGGCCTTAACCCACTGCCGCGTCTCGTATACATAGAATTCCATGCGATCGAGTTCAAGCAGCAAGTCGTTAGGGAACTCGATATCGGCCTTGTCGATTTCATCAATCAACAGCACCGGCTGCACATCGCTGTCGAAGGCCTCCCACATGCGGCCTTTGACGATGTAATTGGCGATGTCGTGCACCTTGGCTTCACCCAACTGCGAATCGCGCAGACGCGACACGGCGTCGTATTCGTACAAGCCCTGCTGGGCCTTGGTGGTGGACTTGATGTGCCAGCGATATAGCGGCCGCTGTAAGGACTGGGCGATTTCTTCCGCCAACTGCGTCTTGCCGGTGCCGGGTTCCCCCTTCACCAGCAGCGGCCGGCCAAGCGTCACCGACGCATTGACGGCCATCATCAGATCATCGGTGGCAACGTAACTATCAGTACCGGAAAAACGACTATTCATGGCTGGACTTTCAAGTGGAGTAACACGGGAAATCGGGAGCGAGCAGAAGTTTATTTTGCACTACTCGGGCCGGTTACAGCCAACAATAATCCCGCCATCCACTCACCTGCGTGCCGTGCGGATTGCCTGCAATGTAAAGCACGAGACTATTGTGCGGCGACAGCGCCGCCGACAAACAACCGAGTTAGCCCTTGCCGCTCGATGCCTGCGCACGACGGTGTTGTTCCTGGCCCACTTGCTCGACGGTCAGATCGGTTTGCGCGGCAATCACCTTTAGCAGCCGATGTCCCAGCTCACGCGGCAAATCCATTGCATGCAACTTCTCCCAAATGCGAATACGCAATTCCGGAGGATGCTTCATGGAAGTTTGCTGGAGTAAATCGCGCTGGCGCTGCTGCGCGGCCTCGGCTTGTTCGTGCAGCACGCGGTCGCGATGCTCACCGATTAACCCATTGCCGGGCGAATACACTTCCGGGCTGCTACGAACTTTAGGGCTGTCCCAGATCATGTGATTCTCCAGATATGCCCGCACCATAGCACTGTCCAGCCATTAACAAGACGGTTTCGGCGAATTCGCGGCAGCCGTGTCTCCGATTCGGCCCAGCAGATCGCTCAATACGGGAATAGCGCTTAGGGAAGGTCTGATTAACCAGTTGTTGTCATTTCGACCGAAGCGAGAAATCTTGCAGTGAGTGATTTTGCATGCTGCTGGAAAAGAAAGATTTCTCGCTTCGCTCGAAATGACAGGTTAATTAGACCTTCCTTAGCTAAACCGCTAATGATTGTTATCAAGCGACGGACAGGCGTGATG
>JANMSB010000130.1:0-21052 GCA_031388915.1 Pseudomonadota bacterium
AATCCGGTGCGCCCCAGTTGTGGATGTTGGCTTCGTTGGGCAACAAGAAACTGGTGGCGGCTTCCCAGATGGCCCAGGCTTTGGCAGCGGCTAGTTGTTGGTTGTAATCGCTGCCAGTTAAACGCTGGTAGAACGCGCTGAGGAGATCGCCACGTTCATTCGCTGGAATGGCCGCGATGTAATCGGCATAACGATCCGGATACAACGCGCTCGCGCCTTGTTGATAAAACCATTGCAGCTCCCAAGGACGCAGTAAAAATATACCGCGCAACACCAACTCGCTGACACATTGCGGATGCGTTTGCGCATACGCCAAGCCGAGTGTCGAACCCCACGATCCGCCGAACACCAGCCATTGGTCGATGTGCAAAAACGTGCGCAGCGCTTCCATGTCGCTGACCAAGTGCCAGGTGGTGTTGTCTGCCAAGCTGGCGGCGGGCCGACTGCGACCGCAACCGCGTTGATCGAACACAATGATGCGATATACCTGCGGATCGAAAAAACGTCGCGACTGGGTGCCCGCGCCTGCACCCGGACCACCGTGCACGAACACTGCCGGCTTGCCCTTGGGATTGCCGGATTCTTCCCAGTAAATTTCATGCACGTCGGAGACGCGCAGCAGACCACTGCGGTTAGGTTCGATGGCGGGATATAGCGTGCGTGGTGTGGGCATGGTATTGCTTCTCGTAGGGGCGGACCTACGTGTCCGCCCGTCTGAACGGAGGGCGGACACATAGGTCCGCCCCTACGAAGATACCAGCATCACACAATGATCAGAACTTCAAGTGCAGTCCCAACAGCGCCGACCGTCCCGGCAGCGGCGCGTACTCCTTCAACGGCGAAGTATGCCGACGCGCGTCGGTGTCGGTGAGGTTGCTGCCCTTCAGGAAGGCTTGCAGGCTGCTGGTATCGCTCAAGTTCCATTCGTAACTCACACTGGCGTCCACCAGCGTGTAGCTATCCGTCGGCGTTTCATTCTCGGCGATGCGATCCTGCTTGGCATAGCGGAAGGTGGACAGCGTGCCCTGCCATGGGCCTTGCGAGTAATTCAACTCGACACCGATGCGAAACGGCGGAATCTGCGGCACGGGGCTGCCGTCATCCAACGTGGCGCGCACTACATCGCTGCTGAGTTGTACATCGAAGTGTTGATCGCCCCGTTCAAACACATGCCAACGCAGCGCTGCTTCCGCGCCCACGTAACGTGCATCGGATTGCCGGTATTCGTACACCGGCAGGTCGTCGTCGACAGCGCCGGTGGCTAGCAAATAGATGTAGTCGTGGAACTGATTCAGATAGGCGCTGACATGCCAATGCAGCGTATCGCCGCCGCGCCAGATCACATCCACAGTGTTGGCGGACTCGGGACGCAATGCGGTGCTGCCGATGACAAACTGTCCGGTGGCTTCATGCGGGCCGTCGGCATATAGCTCGGTCGCCGTGGGATGACGTTGCGAGCGCGTCACGTTGACGGCAATCGACTGTTGCTCATTCAATTTCCACAAGCCGCCGAGCGAGGCACTAGTGGCTGTTTTTGCGTAGTCGGGTAGCCCGCTCTCGGTATCTGGTTCGATCTGTTGCCGTTCTGCACGTAGTCCCGCTTGCAGAGTAAATTGATTCACCGGCACTTGCTCGAACACAAACACACCCACATTGCGGGTGATCGACGGTGGCACAAACCTTTCGTCACCGAGGGCGGCGAAATCCAGATTTTTGTATTGCACACCCGCATTGCCTTGCACGATGCCGAATTGATGGTCCACTGCGACGCGCACTTCGGTGCCCTGTTGTTTGAATTGCGTGCCTACCGCGCCATCAGGTTCTAGTTCCGCATGTTCATAGTTGTTGCGTGCGGCACGCAGGCGCAGTGCCTTGAAGCTGCTATCCGCAGCGCCATTCAATTGCGCCTTCAAGTCGTAACGGGTTTGCTGCATGTCGATATGCGGTCCGCCATCGGCTGGATTCTCACCGGGCGCCAATGGCACGCCGTAGACAGTATCGAAGCCGCTTATCGACACACCGACAAAACCGCTATCGCCCAGGAATGACACGCCGGCCGCGCCACCTTGTGATTCGCTCGCTGAATTGTAAATGCGGCCTTGGGGAATAAACGCATCGGGGTCGGCATCCAGTGCGGCTTGTTGCGCAGCAGTTGAAAATGCTGAACCCGGCACTTTCACATCGTCGGTTTCTTTTTTGTAGCCATCCAGATGTACCGCGATGCGTTCGTTGCTTAACTCCAGCGCCGCGACACCGGTTCGCTCGTGCGTGGCGCTGTCGCCGCGCAGGTTCACTGAGCCACTGACGGGGCGTGCCTCGGCGTGATCGGGAATGCGATTGGTCAACACATTGACCACACCGCCCACTGCGCCGCTGCCGTACAGCAGCGATGCCGGGCCTTTGACCACTTCGATCTGCGTAGCCAATGAGTCTTCGATACTGACGGCATGATCTTCCGACAGCGATGACACATCCAAAGCGCTGAGGCTGTCTTCCAACATCTGCACACGCTCGCCGCTCAAGCCGCGAATGATAGGGCGACTGGC
Organism: Pseudomonadota bacterium; assembly: GCA_031388915.1. Taxonomy (GTDB): domain Bacteria; phylum Pseudomonadota; class Gammaproteobacteria; order Steroidobacterales; family Steroidobacteraceae; genus CAILZL01. Next base: position 2,547 of record JANMSB010000130.1, read on the forward strand.
GTTGGGACCGAAGTAGGTGGCGGTGATGCCTGGCTGTTTGGCTAGGGTTTCACCGATGCTGGAGGACAGTTGTTGTTGCAGCTTGTCGCCACTCAACACCTCTACGGGTTGAATGGCGTCATCGACAGTGCTGCGCACGGCCAGCGCAGTGACGATCACTTCTTCCAGGCGCTCGTCCGCAGCATGGCTGGCGGTATTGGCCAAGGTTGTTAATACGACAATCACGGGGGGAACAAAACGTAAACGAATAGTAGACATGGATAAATCCTGCTGAGCGCGCGCAAACGCGGCGCAAACCACCAATAGACGCACACCGCGTAAACGCGGCTGCGCAGTTATTTCAAGCGTGGTTTAGCAGGCAGGGGGAGCGCGGGCTTGTGGCAGCCCAACGAGGTGCGTGACAACGACGCTGCTGGGCGTCGCGATAATTGCTGTTGCAATCGACTGGTGGGCGACAACGGCGTGCTGCACCGGCGCATCGATCAGCCCGCCGAAGCTGGTGCAGTAATCACAGTAATAATGGGTGTCGTGACTGCTGCTCAGGTCGTGCGTATGGCCGGCATGCGCCAGCGTGCCCAAGGCAACGCACAGCACCAGCACGCGCAAAGCGGTGCGTAACCAGGGTGCTTGACTAAGGCGGTGCAGGGACATGGACGAGCTGAATACTCAATGAGCAGACACAGATACTTAACCGTGGTACGGCTGAGAATGCAAGCCCGCAATGAGCAGTGACGTCGCATGGTAGGGGCAGGTCTCAGACCTGCCCTTCTTTAGTGGTTGGCGTTTGCGGACAGCGGAGGGCGGGTTTCTTATCCTTATTTGCTATGGCCCACCCCTACGACAGTTGGTGCCCCGTGGCAGGCCGTCGGTATGATGCGTGGTAATTCAACGCCCAACAGTTCAATGTCGTGAATCGCCTCAATGAAACTCAACGCCGATCATCTGCCCACGCAACTCAAGAAGTCGTTGCCCACCATTTGCCTGATTACCGGCGATGAACCGTTGCTGGTGGGTGAAGCTTGCGATCAAGTGCGTAGTGCAGCGCGCGCGCGTGGCTTTAGCGAGCGGCAGGTGTTTTTTGTCGAACGTGGCTTCGATTGGCAGGAATTACGCGCCGCCACGCAGGAAATGTCCCTGTTTGCCGAGCAACGCGTGTTGGAAGTGCGGTTGGCCGGTGCCAGTCCTGGCAATGAGGGCAGTGCAGTGCTGTGCGACATTGCAGCCCGGCTTAATTCACAAGGGGGTGCAACAGATATCCTGGTGATGGTGGTGGCCGATAAATTGGATGCCCGCTCGCTATCTTCCAAGTGGGTGTCGGCTATCGACAAGCACGGCCTGTTGGTGCAGGTGTGGCCGGTGGATGTGGCGCAATTACCAGCCTGGATGGAAAAGCGCATGCAGCGCGCCGGGCTGAAGTTCGATACCGGCGTAGCGCAACTGATCGCGGAGCGTGTTGAAGGCAATCTGCTCGCCGCGCAACAGGAAATCGACAAGCTGGCGTTATTGCATGCCGACCAAACCTTGAACGTCGACAATGTACTCGAGGCGGTGGCGGACAGCGCTCGTTACGATGTGTTGCAACTCGGCATGGCGGCCATGCAGGGCAATGCAGCACGCGCGCTGCGCATTCTCGATGGTTTGCAGGAAGAAGGCATCGACGCGGTGCTGGTGTTGTGGGGCGTGAACAAGGATCTACAGTGGCTAGCGCGCGTGGCCTTCGGTGTTGCGCGTGGCCAGAGCGCCGATTCTGCCATGATGGCTGCCGGGGTATGGAAACCGCGCCAGGCCGCCATGAAGCAGGCGTTAACGCGCCTGAAATTGCCGGCCTTGCGCGCCATGTTGGTGGATGCCGCGCAGGCGGACGCCGCCATTAAAGGCGTGAATCGCCGCGCTCCCTGGGTGGAGTTGCGCGGTCTGGTGGCGCGTTTGGCGGGGGTCAAATTAGTTCGGCCTAGCCTAGCCTAGCTTGGCCTAAGTGCAGGATGATTGGATGCGAGCTATGCACGGCGCCAACGCGAGGCGGCACAGGCGTCATTCCGTTTTGCGGTGTCCTTCAAGTTGGAGCAGATACCGTTCAATCATCGCGCGCGTCTCTGTGTGACCGACCAACAAGCCGAGTGCGTCCTCCATTACCAGCACCCGCGAAACGCTGGTCATCAGCACCATCAAGACGATGGGAGGAAATACATCCGCGCCAACGCCATAGCCGGCCAGCACACGCGATAACACCTCGACCTGCGTATTGCGCAGTTGCTCGCCATGACGGGTGATTTCCGCGCGAATTGCTTTGCGATGATTCGAGAGCGCCACGAACTCCGCCATCAGCACCGTGCCTGCGGGATCGCAACTCATCTCCCATAGCGCCCATAGCGGCTGACTTGAAGTCAACGCTTGATTCTGGTGTTCGAGATTCTGTGCGGTGCCACGGCGCAGCACTGCCAGGAACAGATCATCCATGGTGCGGAAGTAGTAATGCACGAGCTGTGGTTTCAGCCCCGCTACGCTGGCGACGCGCCGCGAAGTCACGGCGGCGTAGCCTTCGTCACGCATCAACTGCTCGGCTGCATCGAGCAGGGCGGCTCGGGTCTTGGAGTTCTCCAGGCCAAATCGTCGCGCTGCCATTGGTATTCCTTGAAATCGCCTGTTACGAATTCGATGCAGCGATGATGCCCGCTTGTCGGCAAGCTTCTCAACACATTCCAATCAGACGCTGCAATCCCAGCAGGTTGTTGAAAAAGGGCTGTCCTGCCCTTTTCAACGTCGCTTCGAAAAAGGCGTGACTTTTTCGCGCTCCCGAAATCAAGCGCTCAGCAGCGCATGATTTCGCCGGGCCATTCATGGCCCGGAAAACAGGCTGTTGAAAATGAGATTTTCAACAGCCTGCTAGAAACGCACGCCCTCGGTGGTGGGCTGGCTGGTCGGTTGGCGCGTTCCCAGTACCTCGCGCGCGCCCGCGCGGATATAGGCGTGAATCTGTCGCACCTGCTGTTTCGTCAGTGTCTGGAAGCGCGGCATGCCACGGGATAGCAGCGCGCCGTCATGCAACACCACCCACATGCTTGCCTCAGACAAGGCAACGCTGGATTCGCGTAGATCCGGTCCGGGCGCGCCAGCTGAGCGCAGGTGCATGCCATGGCACGACGAACACATCAGGTTGAATTGCGCGCCGCCGGGACCGACATCGGCTGCATCGATGACGATCGATGGATCATCCACGGCATGTACCGTCAGATCGCGTGGCGGTGTGGGCGGTAGCGTTGCCTTGCCGTCGAGACTGAAGCTCAGCAGCCGGCGTGGCTGTACATTGTATTTCCAGCCAACGTCCAGAAATTGGCTGAGTAATGCAGCCGAGCCGCCATAGCCCACCAACACCGACACATATTGTGTGCCGTTTACCGAGTAGCTCATCGGCGCGGCGATGATTCCCAAGCCCGCATTAAAGCGCCAAAGTTCCTTGCCGGAAGCAGCGTCGTAAGCGGCGAAATAACCGTCGCCCATGCCTTGGAAGACCACGCCACCGGCGGTGGCTAGCGTGCCGCCATTCCACAGCGTTTCATGTTGTACTTTCCAACGCTGCTGTTGCTGCACTGGGTCCCATGCGATCAGTGCGCCCTTGCCGTCGTCGGCATCTTCGACGACTGGCGAGACATTCAGGCCGCCGAAAGAGAAACCTTTTCCATCCGGCTTGGCTCGTTGAAAGCGCGTGCCCATTTGGATGTAGGGAATGTAGGCAAGACCCGTGGCAGGGCTATAGGCCATGGCTTGAAAGTTATGTCCGCCCTGAGTGCCCGGAAACATGGTCATTTCGCCCGATTCGTAACGGATGTTCGGTCTTTCTACCGGGCGGCCGGTAGCAAGGTCGATGCGCTCTGCCCAATTGACCTTGCCGATCTTCTCGGCGGAAATCAGTTTGCCGGTCTCGCGATCCAACACATAGAAGAAGCCATTGGTGGGCGCCTGCAACAGCACCTTGCGCGGCTTACCATCGAGGGTGATGGTGGTTGCAACCATGTTGGCGGTGGCTTTGTAGTCCCAAGCTTCGCGCGGGTTCTGCTGGTAATGCCACACGTACTTGCCGGTATTCGCATCGAGCGCGACGATGGAAGCGAGATAAAGATTGTCGCCATCACCCGGGCTGCGTTTGGACACATCGTAAGGGCCGCCATTGCCGACCCCGATATAAACGCGATTGAGTTCGGCATCGAAGGTGATGCCATTCCACACGGTGCCGCCCGAGCCATTGTTCCAATACTCGCCGCTCCAGGTTGCCGCAGCACGTTCCATCACTGGGTCGCCCGCGTTTTCTTCCGGTTTGCCGGGTACGGTGTAGAAGCGCCACGCCTGCTGCCCAGTGGCTTGGTCATACGCGGTGACATAGCCACGCATGCCAAAGTCAGCGCCGGCATTACCAATGATCACCTGGTTGTTGAAGGTTCGCGGTGCGCCCGTGCTGACGTGCATCTTGCCTGGCGCTACGGTTTCCACGGTCCATAGTGGCTTGCCGGTTTTCGCATCCAGCGCAATCAGGCGGCCATCTACCGCAGCGACAAATACTCGTCCGTTGGCATAGGCAGCGCCGCGATTGACGGGCAGGCTCAAGCCGAGCTTGAATGGGTTGTGTTTCCAGGTCTCTGGGTCAAATTTCCACAGCAATTTGCCGGACACGCCATCCACTGCATAAACGGCGGCATAACTGCCGGTGAAGTACAACACGCCATCCACCGCGAGCGGCGTTGCTTCGAGCGAGCTTTCGCCTTCCAGATCAAGCGACCAGGCCAACCTAAGTTGGCCAACGTTGTGAGTGTTGATGTGATCAAGGCGACTGAAGCTGCTTTCATCGGCATCACCGCCTACGCCCAGCCAGTTGACAGTTGCAGCAGTGCTCTTGTCGCCGGTTTTTACGTCGGGCGTTGTGCCGCAGGACGACAGCACCATTAAGGCGATGCTGCTTATTAATAAGGCTCGCTGCATTTTTTGTTTTCCTCGGCCATGAGGCCTGCGACGCACTTAGAGTATTTTTTGAAGCTGGATGGACACTTACTTAAGTCGTGCGAACTCCCTCCCTCGCTTGCGGGGGAGGGGACGCTTCCTGACATTGATGGTTTAAGTAAGCGCCATTCGCCTTAAGCACGCTATTTTCGATGAAAGCGAGCCAAGTTTATCTAACATGGGTACCCCTACATCGGCTGATGATTTTCGCGTAGGGACCCAATTCATTGCGCCTGCCCGGTTAGCAAACAGCATTAACGAAGGAAATCCCGCTCAGTAAGGCGCTTTACTGCTGTGCTTAGAGAAAAAATATGACTACCCACACTCAACTCCCTGGTTACGCCAATGAGCAGCTCGCCCAACTTAGTGAGTCGCAATTGATCGAGCTGATGATTCGCGACGCAGACCGTGTGCCGCGCAATGTCATTGACGCATGCGCGCGGCGTGGCGAACCGATGCAAACCGCACTCGGCGTGCTGCTGTCGCGTGAAACGGACTGGCAACAGGACGACCACCACGATGGGAAATTCTGGCTCAGGCTACATACCGCGATGATTCTGGGGTTGATGCAGGGCAATGCGGCCGGAAAGTTACTGATTGACCTATTGTTGCGTATTGAAATAGAACAAGACGACGCAACGCAGGATTGGTTGGCGGGCTGCTGGCCTGCCTTGTTTCTGAACAAACCCAATGAAACCATCCAGCGCCTGCGATCACTGGCCGAGAACCGGCAATACGGGTTGTCGGTGCGCGCCGCCAGCTTTGAGGCGCGCATTGCTTGGCTGCATGCCACGGATACGCAGGCATTTGAAACCGCTTTGACGTGGCTGGCCGACCTGGCGATGGATGAGCGAAGCGACTGGTATTTCCGTCTACTGTGTGCCTCGATCCTCATCGACTTTCCGCGCGCTCAATTCCGCTCCTTACTCAACCGGTTGGCAGCCGAGCAACAACCCGGTGATGTGTTCTTTACCAAGAATGAACTTGACGATGCCTACGCGGACATGACGGATGCCCCCGATTGGGTGCAGTTCAGCGACCCGTGGAGTTTTTATTCCGCGGAAGCCATTGAAGAGCGCCAGGTACGAGCGCACGACGAAGAGGAAGCGTGGGACGAAGATGAAACAAGCGTGTCAGGCCTGGACTTCGCTGCTGCCGATCACGGCTGCATCGATCCCTATGCCCGTGAAACTTCCAAAGTCGGTCGCAACGACCCATGCCCCTGCGGCAGCGGTAAGAAGTACAAGAAATGTTGTTTGGCGAACCAAGCGTTGTGAGGGGAATCAACCGGGCAGACCGTGCGCACTATGGCCCATGCCGTGCAGCAACGGCTAACGTGCAACAGTTGTTACGGTTCTAGCTGTTGAGGAGTCGCCAGCTCCGTATCGTTGCTAAATGGCATTCATCCAAGCGCCAAATTTCCGGCGCAGTTTTTAAGTGTGCGCCGCTTCACACTCGAAAAAATCAGTATTCCATAGCCAACTCAGGCACTTAGCTGAAGGCCCGTTGCCGTGGCATGCGCCTTGCTTTTGCTTGGTATGTCGTGTGAACGACTTCACTAGCAGAGGAAATTTAGCCATGTCAGAAGCAGCAGCACCCGCGGCGCCGGCAGCGCCGGCCGGCGGTAACAACAAGATGATGTTCATCATGATGGGCGTCATGTTCATCGTGTTGGTGGGTGGAATGGGCGGCATGTTCTTCATCATGAAGGACAGCGCCAAGGGCGACGACGCCAAGACCGAAGTGAAGGCCGATGCCGAGCATGCCGAGGAGGATGACAAGGAGAAGGACAAGGACAAGGAGAAAGGGCCCAAATCGGCGCCCATCTATGTGGGCTTCGAGCCAGCGTTTGTGGTCAATTTTCCGGCCGATAGCCCAGTCAAGTTCCTGCAGCTCACGGTGCAGATCATGACCCGCGAACAGACCGTGGAGCATGAGATCAAGGGCAATGATCCGGCGATACGCGATGCCTTGCTGACGCTGTTCGGCCAACAGACCTCCGACAAGCTGGCGACGCCGGAAGGCAAGGAAGAGCTGCGCGCCGAAGCGCTGGCAGCAGTGCGCGGCGTCATCAAAAACGAAGGTGGCGAGGCCGACAAGGTCGAGGCCATCTACTTCACTACCTTTGTAATGCAATAAGCACTGTCAATCAGCATTGTCGGAGTGAAGCCGTGAGCAGTCAGGAAATTCTCAATCAAGACGAAATCGATGCGCTGATTCATGGCGTCGACAATGGCGCTGTCAATACCGAGCCGGCACGAAATCCAGACGAAGCGCGTTCGTACGATTTTGCGACGCAGGTGCGCATCGTCCGCGGCCGCATGCCAACGCTGGAGATGATCAACGAACGCTTCGCCAGATTGTTCCGCATTAGTCTGTTCAACATGCTGCGCCGCGCGCCGGAAATCAGCGTGGCGCCGGTGCAGATGAGCAAGTTCTCCGAATATGTGCATTCGCTGCATGTGCCCACCAATCTGAATTTGATCTCCATCAAGCCGTGGCGCGGCACCGGCTTGTTGATCCTCGATCCGAACCTGGTGTTTACGGTGGTGGATAACTTTTTCGGCGGCACCGGGCGTCACGCCAAGATTGAAGGCCGCGAGTTCACCGCCACCGAATATCGCATCGTTCACATGGTGTTGAAGCAAGCGTTCGCCGATATGAAGGAAGCCTGGTCGCATGTGTTCGATGTGAATTTCGAATATCAGAATTCGGAAATCAATCCACACTTTGCCAACATCGTCAGCCCTACTGAAATCGTGGTGGTCACCAAGTTTCACATCGAGCTAGATGGCGGCGGTGGCGATCTACACCTGACCATGCCCTACGCCATGATCGAACCGCTGCGCGAAGTATTGGACGCAGGCATGCAGAGCGATCGCGTCGAGCATGACGAGCGCTGGCTGCAATCCATGCGTGAAGAAATCGAAGACGCGGAAGTCGAAATGAGCCTGCATCTTGGTCGTTCGCGCATCACGGTCGGCGAATTGGTCAATCTCAAGCCGGGCGACATTCTGCCCACCGATTTCGATGGCAAGGCCACCATGCTGGTCGAGGAAGTGCCGCTATTTAAAGGCACGTTTGGCGCCTCACGCGGCCAGCAAGCCATCAAGTTGGAAAGCCGAATTCATCGCGGCCGCCTCAATCCCATCGACGCAAAACTTACCCGCACCGCATAACGATCATGGTTAATAAAGGTAATTTTCTATGAGTAGCAATGAAGAAGCCCTGGTCGCCCAAATGGAAAATTTGCGCGCCGAATCCATTCTGGACGGGCAGAACAGCGCCGGCCAAGGTAAGGACGTCAATCTGGATGTCATCCTGGATGTGCCGGTGACCTTGTCGATGGAAGTCGGCCGCACCCGTATCCCGATTCGTAACTTGCTGCAACTCAACCAAGGTTCGGTGGTGGAGTTGGAGCGTGCTGCCGGCGAACCGCTGGATGTGTATATCAACGGCACGTTGATTGCGCACGGCGAAGTAGTGGTGGTGAACGAAAAGTTCGGCATCCGTTTGACCGACGTCATCAGCCCGCAAGAACGCATTCGCAAGCTGAGATAAGTCATGCGCTTGATATCGACTGTCATGATCGGCTTGTTGACCGCCGGCACAGCCCTGGGCCAAGCGGTGGAGGGGGCAGCGAAATTTGCCGATCCGGGCAAGGCCGTGTCGTTGCCAAGCTCGGGTGCATCCAGCATGGGTCAAGTCACCGTGGCGTTGGTCATCGTGCTGGCGGTGTTGTTTGCCGCTGCGTGGGCGATGCGTCAATTCAAGGTGTTTACGCGGCCCGGTCAGGGTGCGTTGGAAGTGGTGCAAGGCATCAGCCTCGGACCAAAAGAGCGCGCGGTGTTAATCAAAGTGGATGGCCGTCGTCTATTGCTGGGCGTGGCGCCCGGTTGCGTGAATCTTTTGGTGGAGTTGCCGCCGGATAGCAGCATTGAACCGGCAGCTTCGGCTACGACGCCAACCACCGATATCAACGCGCCAACTTTCAAAGCCTTGCTTAAGCGCAGCATGGGGTTGTCATGATGACGACATTGGCGTGTTGGCGCATGGCTCCCGTAGGGGCAGCTCGCGAGCTGCCCTCTGTCAGCAACGAATCAAAGCAGGGCGGCTCATGGATCAACCACTTCCTTCGGTCGCGAGCCGCCCCTACATCGATCGCGATGCGCATCGCTGCGCTGCTGTGCCTGATCTTGTTTGCCAGTGGTGAGGTGTTCGCTGCTAGCGGCTTACCCGCCATCACCGTGCAAGGCACCGGCCAAGGTCAGTCGTATTCGTTGACCTTGCAAGTCTTGATGTTGATGACGGCAATTACGTTCTTGCCGGCCATCGTGCTGATGATGACTTCGTTTACGCGCATCATCATCGTGTTGGCGCTGTTGCGTCAGGCCATCGGCGCCGGTACCGCGCCGCCCAATCAAGTGTTGGTGGGCTTGGCGCTATTTCTGACGTTATTCGTGATGGGGCCGGTGATTGATCGCATCAATGCCGATGCCGTACAGCCCTATATGGCCGGCACGTTGGAAGGCATGGCAGCCCTGGAAAAAGGCATTGCGCCGCTGAAGACCTTCATGCTGGAACAAACCCGCGAGACCGACATCGCCACTTTCGTACGTATTGCCGGCGAGCAGGCGTACAACGCGCCGGAAGATGTGCCGCTGCGTATCTTGGTGCCGTCCTTCGTCACCAGTGAACTGAAGTCGGCGTTTCAAATCGGCTTTATGATTTTCATTCCCTTCGTGATCATCGATCTGGTAGTCGCCAGCGTGCTGATGTCCATGGGCATGATGATGCTCTCGCCGATGATGATCTCGCTGCCGTTCAAGATCATGTTGTTCGTGTTGGTGGATGGCTGGACCTTGGTGATCAGCACCCTGGCCGCCAGCTTCTATCGATGATCTATTCATTTTCTATCAACCATCCAGCAAACCATGACTCCCGAAACCATCATGTCGATCGCTCGTCACGCTCTGGAAGTGACGTTGCTGCTCTCCATGCCGTTATTGATGGCAGCGTTGATCATCGGTTTGGTAGTGGGCATCTTTCAGGCAGCCACACAGATCAATGAATCGACCTTGTCGTTCATTCCCAAGCTGGTGGGCGTGGCCTTGGCTTTGATGGTTGCGGGCCCCTGGATGCTGCAAGTGATCACCGGTTACACCCGCGAGCTCTTCATGAGCATTCCGGGACTGATGGGCTAGACCCTAGTCATGCTGACCATCACCTCCAGCATGTTATCGGAATGGATCGGCCTGTATTTGTGGCCATTCGTTCGCATTGGCGCCTGCTTGATGGTGGCGCCGGTGTTCGGCGCACGCACGGTGCCGGCGCGTGCGCGCTTGGTAATTGCGGCGTCATTGACCGTATTGCTGGGACCGATGATTCAGTCGCCCGTCAATGTCGAACTACTCTCCGGCGAAGCCTTTGTCATTCTTATCCAGCAAATGATCATCGGCATTTCCCTGGGCTTTGCCGTGCAGATCATTTTCGATGCCGTGGTCATGGGCGGACAGTTGCTGGCCAACAGCATGGGCTTGTCGTTTGCGATGAACGTCGATCCGTTACATGGCGTCAGTACGCCGGTGCTGGGTCAGTTCTACATGATTATGGTCACGCTGACTTTTCTGGCGCTCGACGGCCATTTGTTATTGATCGAGTCGTTGTTGCAGAGCTTCACGCTGCTGCCGATTGGCGTCGCTGGTTTGGGCAGCGAAGGACTGTGGATGCTGGTGAATTTCGGCTCCACCTTATTCTCCGGCGCCTTGATGATTGCCTTGCCGGGCCTGGCCGCCATGCTCATCGTCAATTTCGGCTTTGGCGTAATGAGCCGCGCCGCGCCCACGCTCAACTTGTTTGCGGTGGGTTTTCCCGCTGCCCTGGCCTTGGGCTTAATCATCGTGTTGTTAGGGTTTCCGGCGGTGCAAACCAGCTTTATTCGCTTGCTCGAATCGGCATGGATGTTACTCGCCAACTTACCTAGCGCGGCCAGAGGATAAGCATCATGGCCGAACAAAACGACGCACAAGAACGTACTGAGAGTGCCACACCCAAACGAGAGGAAGAGGCACGCAAAAAAGGTCAAGTTCCCCGCTCGCGCGATTTGAATGCCGCTGCGGTGACGCTGTTTAGCTGCGCGGCGATTTCCGTGTTTGGTGAACGCATGGCGAATGATTTCGCCGAGTTGATGCGCACGGGTTTGTCACCACGATTCTCCATCGGCATGGAACCCACGCAAATGCTCGATGCCATAGGCAGCGCCACGGTGGCCGGCTTCATGGCGGTGCTGCCGGTGTTGTTGGCGGGTTTTGTGGCCGCCTTTGCTGCACCCATGGCGCTCAGTGGCTGGAACTTCAGCACCGAGGCGTTGATGCCACAGTTTTCCCGACTCAATCCCATCACCGGCATGGGCAAATTGTTCTCCGGCAATGGCTTGATAGAACTGGTCAAGTCATTGCTCAAGTTTGGCGTGGTGGCAGCCATTGCAGTGATGGTGTTGAAGAAAGACACCAATGCCTTGCTGGCCATGGGTCATCAATCGTTAAGTTTCGCCATGCAGCATGCGGCGCAACTCTGCACCAGCGCCTTGCTGATGCTGGCCTGCGGCATGTTGTTCATCGCCGGTGTCGATGTGCCGATTCAACTGTGGCAACACGCCAAGCAGTTGAAAATGTCGCGCGAAGAAATCAAACAGGAAATGAAAGAAAGCGACGGCTCGCCCGAAGTCAAAGGCAAGATCCGCCGCTTGCAACAGGAAATGGCGCGTCGACGCATGATGGCCGAAGTGCCGACTGCCGATGTAGTGATCACCAACCCCACGCACTTCGCTGTGGCGCTGCGCTACGACGAGGATCGCAATCGCGCACCCATTGTGGTGGCCAAGGGCGCCGACGAAGTGGCGGCGCGCATTCGCGAAATCGCCGCCGAAAATCAAGTGCCCTTGTTCGCAGCGCCGCCATTGGCGCGTGTGCTGTTCCGCAGTGTCGATTTGAATCGCGAAATCCCTGCCTCGCTGTATGTCGCAGTGGCGCAGGTGTTGACCTATGTGTTCCAACTACGCGCCTTCAAGACAGGTGCGGCGATGCGGCCGGATAAGCCCAGCATCGAAGTGACAGAATAGTTGAGGTGATCGAATGAGCGCAGTGATTCAACCTTCGACGGGGTTTACCTTAAAGGACGTGTTACGCAGCGGCTTAGGCGTGCCGCTGGGCGTGATGGCGATCTTGGCCATGGTCATCGTACCCATGCCGACGTTCTTACTGGATGTGTTGTTCACCTTCAACATCGCCTTGTCGCTGGTGATTGTGATGGCGGTGTTCTATGTGGCGCGGCCGTTGGAATTCGGCGTGTTCCCCAGTGTGCTGTTGTTAGCCACCTTGTTACGTCTAGCGTTGAACGTGGCCTCGACTCGTGTGGTGTTGTTGCATGGTCATACCGGTAGCGAAGCCGCCGGTAAAGTCATCGAAGCGTTCGGCGAGTTCGTGATCGGCGGCAATTACGCGGTGGGTATCGTCGTGTTCTTGATTCTGACCATCATTAACTTCGTGGTAGTGACCAAAGGTTCCGGCCGTATCTCGGAAGTCAGCGCCCGCTTTACCTTGGATGCCATGCCCGGCAAGCAAATGGCCATCGACGCCGACTTGAACGCCGGACTCATTACGCAGGAGCAAGCACGCACGCGCCGTCAAGAAGTGCGTGAAGAGGCGGACTTCTACGGTTCCATGGACGGCGCCAGCAAGTTCGTGCGTGGTGATGCCACTGCCGGCATCATGATTCTGGTGATCAACGTGGTCGGCGGCGTGGCCATCGGCATGTTGGCGCATGACATGGATTTTTCCGCTGCCGGCAAGACTTATGTGTTGTTGAGCATCGGCGACGGCTTGGTGGCACAGATTCCGGCGCTGCTGTTGTCCACTGCAGTAGCGATTATCGTCACGCGCATGTCCCGGGCGCAGGACATGGGCGGCGAACTGGGCAAACAGTTGTTCGGCAATCCCAAGGCATTGATGGTGGCGGCATCGTTGCTGGGCATCATGGGATTGGTGCCGGGTATGCCCAATGTGGCGTTCCTACTTGGCGCTGCGGTGTGCGGCTATGTCGCGTGGCGCATCAAAACCCGTCGGGCCGAGCAGCCATTGCTCGATGCAGCACCGCAACTCGAACCACTGCCGACCATTGCAGCCGAGAACAAAGAGCTGAGCTGGGATGATGTGCAGCCGGTGGACATGATCGGTTTGGAAGTCGGTTATCGCCTGGTGCCATTGGTGGACAAAGCGCAAGGCGGCGATTTATTGGCGCGTATTAAAGGCGTGCGTCGCAAGCTGTCGCAGGAACTGGGTTTCCTGATTCACACCGTCCATATTCGCGACAATTTGGAATTGGCGCCTAATGCCTATCGCATCAACCTGGCCGGCGTGCCGGTGGGTGAGTCGGTGATTTATCCGGAACGTGAACTGGCGATCAATCCCGGCCGCGTGTTCGGCAAGTTGGCTGGCGTGGAAACTCACGATCCGGCGTTCGGCATGGAAGCGGTGTGGATCGAACCTGCCATGCGCGAACAGGCGCATTCATTGGGCTATACCGTGGTGGACGCCAGCACGGTGATCGCCACCCACCTCAGTCACATCATTCAAATGCATGCGCATGAGCTGCTCGGCCATGAAGAAGTGCAGAACCTACTTAACACTCTCGCAAAAATAGCGCCAAAGCTTGTCGAAGATCTCATTCCCAGGCAGTTGCCATTGGGTGCGCTGGTACGTGTATTGCAACACCTACTGCAAGAACGAGTACCAATCAAAAACATGCGCACCATCGTCGAAACTTTGGCGGAACACGCCAGCCGCACTCAAGACCCGCAAGTACTGCAAGGGTTGGTGCGTGTGGCATTGGGCCGCCAGATCGTGCAGGACATTGCCGGCATGACCGATGAGCTGCCGGTAATCACGCTGGAACCGGATTTAGAACAGTTGCTAAGCAGCGCCATGACGGCCGGCGACAGCCAAACCGCTTTGGCCACACCGGGGTTGGAACCTGGCTTGGCCGAGCGTCTGCAAAAACGTCTGGCGGAAACCGCACAGCGTCAAGAAACCGCCGGTAAGCCAGCGGTGTTGCTGGTGCCCCCGCAATTGCGAGCTGCATTGGCGCGCTTCCTGCGTTCGGCCGTGCCGAGTTTGCATGTGTTGGGTTGGAATGAAGTTCCCGACAGCCGCAAGGTGCGGTTGATCGGCACGGTGGGAAGGAATTGAGATGAATGCAACATATGTAGGGGCGGGTTTCAAACCCGCCTGCAACCGAAATAAGGAAGGCGGGTTTCAAACCCGCCTCTACGCATAATTTATGAAGATCCGTCGCTACATCGCCAAAGACATGCGCCAAGCGCTCAACCAGGTGCGTGATGCGCAAGGGCCGGATGCCGTCATCCTGTCGTCGCGCCGCACTGAGGATGGTGTGGAAGTGGTGGCGGCGGTCGACTTCGAAGCCGAAACCGTGATTCAGAATGCCCAGGTAAGCAGGGACACCGGTAGCGATTACTCGAGTGCTGCACCTGGCGATTTCGCGCGCAGCATGCAAGCGATCAGGCCGGCTCAGGTGAATCAAGGTCAAGCCGCGAAGTCCATCAATGAGCCCTCCGTCAAACCACGCGCTGCGGATTACGCCGCCAGCGCATCGCTGGGCGATGAACAGAGCAGCGACATAGGCGCCGAGCTACGCACGCTGCGGCGTATGTTGGAAACGCAATTGGCGACGCTGGCCTGGAATGATTTAACACGCCGCGCGCCGTTGCAGACCGCGTTGCTGAAGGAATTGACGCAACTGGGTTTTGCGCATGCGCTGGCGATTGAAGTGGTAACGCTGATTCCCTCGCGTATGGAGTGGCATGAAGCGCAGCGCATGGCGCTGGCGTTGATCGCCAAACGCATCGTTACCGACAGCGAACGGTGGTTGGATCACGGCGGCATGGTGGCGTTCGTCGGTCCCACCGGCGTGGGCAAGAGTACGTTAGTGGCGAAACTCGCCGCGCGTTGGGTGTTGCGCCACGGCCCGCGCGAGTTGGTGTTGATTTCCGCAGACTCGGTGCGCATGGGCGCGCAGGATCAAATTCAGAACCTGGGTCGTCTGCTGGGCGTACCCACCTATACCGTCGATCAAATTAACGAGCTGGGTCCTATTCTCAACAGTGTCGCGCAGCAGCGCTTGGTGTTGATCGACACAGCCGGATTTAGTCAGCGCGATGCGCGTCTGGCCGCGGAGCTGTCATTACTAGCAACTGCACATCCGCAACTGGAGACTTCGCTCGTGGTGTCTGCCAGTACCCAGGCGGGCACCTTGGAAGAAACCTTCCTGCGTTTCGCTGCGGCGGCGCCCAAGTCCTGCGTGCTTACCAAGGTCGATGAAGCCACCTCACTGGGCGGTTCGATCTCGGCATTGACACGCCATGCCGTGCCGCTGGTTTACATGAGCGAAGGCCAGCGCATTCCCGAAGATTTATCCGCCGCACGCGCGCATCAATTGGTGGCGCGCGCAGTTGAACTGGCGCGGCGTAGCGGCGCGCAAACCGACGAAGAATTACTCACGTTGAGATTTGGAGGAGTGGCACATGCCCTTGCCTAACCACGCAATACACAAAACAGACAATAAGCGTTCGGTGGCGCCCGGACCGGTGCAGGTGATTGCGGTCACCGGCGGCAAAGGCGGCGTTGGCAAAACCAGTGTCGCCATCAATCTCGCCACAGCGATGAGCCTGGCCGGCAAGCGCGTGCTGTTGCTGGACGGCGATTTGGGCCTGGCCAATGTCGATGTGCTGCTGGGTTTGTCGCCACGCAATACCTTGGCGCAGGTGCTGGACGGTTCTTGCACCCTGGAAGACATCATCGTCGATGCGCCGCAAGGTTTTCAGGTGGTGCCGGCCGCCTCCGGCGTGGCTGACATGGCCAACATGACGGCAGCCCAGCATCTCAACATCGTGCAGGCGTTCAGCTCACTGGCCAATCGCTTGGATACCCTGATTGTCGATACCGCTGCCGGCATTGCCCACAGCGTGTTGCAGTTTTCGCAGGCCGCGCAACATGTGTTGATTGTGGTGTGCGACGAGCCGGCATCGATCACCGATGCCTATGCCCTGATCAAAGTGTTGAGCCGCAATCATGGCGTGCGTGAGTTTCATGTGCTCAGCAACCTGTGCGGTAGACCCGGCGACGGCGCGCAGTTGTTCAAAAAACTGGAGCGCGTCGCCAGTCGCTTTCTGGATGTAGTGCTTGAGTACGTCGGCGAAGTGCCGGAAGACCCGTATCTAAAGCGGGCGATTCGTGAACAGCGTCCCGTTACCGAAGCTTATCCCGCCAGTCCCGCAGCCCAGGCATTCAAGAAACTGGCGCTGAAGGCCGTTAAATGGCCCGTACCCTCGGGCCCGCGCGGCAATCTGGAATTTTTCGTAGAACGTCTAGTGCGTCGCAACCCGGTGCGGCTTGAGGTGGTGCAATGAATCGGGTAACAGCCTATGAAGCATGTTTGCCTTCGCAGGATACGGATGCCTTGGTGCGGCGGCATGCAGAACTGGTGAAGCGCATTGCGTATCACTTGGCAGGACGGTTGCCGTCGTCGGTAGAAGTGGCCGATTTGATTCAAGCCGGCATGCTCGGCTTGTTGGAAGCGGCAGCGAACTACAGTGCGGATCGCGGCGCGAGTTTTGAAACTTATGCCGGTATTCGCATTCGCGGGGCGATGCTGGATGCCTTGCGCAAGTTGGATTGGGCGCCGCGCTCGGTGCATCGCAAGGCGCGCGCCGCAGCCAGCGCCATCCGCGAACTGGAGGCGGAAAGCGGCGGCGAGGCGCAGGACGCACAGGTGGCGTTGCGCATGGGTGTGTCGTTGGCGGAGTACTACAAGGTCGTGCAGGACGCGGCGAGTTGTCGGTTGATGAGTTTGAACGAGACGGTAGGCGATGACGATTCGCCGCTGATCAAACCAGTCGACGACAAGGCGGACCCGTTTCGCGAGCTGGCCGATGCGGATTTTCGTAAAGCGTTGGCGCTGGCGATCGATGACTTACCGGAGCGCGAAAAGCTGGTGATGTCTCTGTACTACGACGAAGAATTGAATTTGAAGGAAATAGGCGCGGTGTTGAAAGTGACCGAATCGCGCGTATGTCAGTTGCACGGTCAAGCCCTGGTGCGTTTGAAGGCGCGCTTGGTGGATTGGCGCGATCGTCGCGACTTTAGTGAATCGCAGGACCAGGGCAAGCGTAGCAGTACCGCGCAATCCAAGCGCGCGCCACGCCCGGCCTTGTCACGAGTTTGAAGCGGTTGCCGTGATCACCGCGGCCTGCATGGTGAGGAGTAGAGGATGAGCAAAGATTTACGTTTCTTGGTGGTCGACGACTTTTCGACGATGCGTCGCATCATCAAGAATCTATTGCATGATTTGGGCTATGCCAATGTGGCCGAAGCGGACGATGGCAACACGGCCTTGCCCATCCTGCAACAGGGCGGCATTGATTTTCTGATCACCGATTGGAACATGCCGGGCATGCCGGGGTTGGAATTGCTTAAAGCCGTGCGCGCCGATGCCAAGCTGGCCGCGATGCCGGTGTTGATGTTGACCGCCGAAGCCAAGCGCGAGCAGATCGTGGAAGCGGCGCAAGCCGGCGTGAACGGCTATGTCATCAAGCCATTCACGGCCCTGACGCTCAAAGAAAAATTGGACAAGATTCTCGAAGCTAAGAAGTAGTCATGGCCAAGAAAAAACAACCAGCCAAAGCAACGCTGAAAGAGCGGTTTGCCACTCGAGTGTTGAGTTTGTCGGCGGCCATGGAGGTTGACGACGAAGATGCGTTTATGGCCGAACTCAATGCCATGATGCGCGAGCGTGACGACGCGTTGTGGATCCAGTTGCGTAAATTAACCTCGGATCTACACGGTGCGCTTGAGCGGTTTCAACTCGACTCGCGTCTGGTGGACCTGGCCGAGAAAGAAGTGCCGGACGCCAAACAGCGTCTGGATCATGTGATGAGGATGACCGACGAGGCGGCGCACAAGACCATGGACTTGGTGGAGAAGTCGGGCCCATTGGCTGGACGTATCGCCAAGGAAGCCGCCGCGCTTGCGGTGTTCTGGCAACAATTCACCGACCGTAACATCGATCCACAGGATTTCCGTCACTTGCTGGAGCGCATGAACGCCTTCTTGATCAGTGCCCAGCAGGATACCGAGACCGTGCGCGCCAATCTTGCCGAAGTGTTGATGACACAGGGCTACCAGGATCTATCCGGACAAATTATTCGCGGCGTGATTAAGCTGGTTACCGAGGTGGAACACACCTTGGGTGAGTTGGTGAAAATGGCGACACTGGATACCAAGCGTTTGGATCCCAACGCCGATGATCCATACCGCACCACGCGCGGTTACGGCCCGGCGGTGCCCGGCATCGACCACGGCATGGTGGTTGGCGGCCAAACCGACGTGGATGCGTTACTGTCCAATCTAGGCATGTAATCGTACTGGCCGGTTTCAAACCGGCCA
>JANMSB010000144.1:0-2810 GCA_031388915.1 Pseudomonadota bacterium
TGTACACACGCCGTTGTACGCCTTGGTGCGATTGATGTACGCCTGCACCAAACCCTTGCAAGTGATCTCGCCGCTCTTGATAGCGTTGTGAACGTCGTCGATGGTCGCTTCTTCAAGGTGGAACTTGCCGGCAGCGGAGGCCACTGTAGGCACAGCAGCGACGAACCAAGCGACTGCGGCCAGAGTTGCAAGCGTCGGGCGCCACCTGCCTGCAGTGACAACGCCGGGTAACGAACCGAATGTCTTGCAGATAACTTGGCGCATGATGCTGATCCCAGCTTGATTCGTGGCTGACTGACATCAAGACGCGGCGCTTGCCCTTCCCCCCATCTTGATCGTTGTTACGAATTTCTTCCTCTACGAGACGAACCATCGCCACGTTGGCAGACAGCATGGAATCGCTTGGCACAACAGACCGGTACCCAACCGCAGACCGGTATCGGGCCGGGTGTTAGGGGGTATATGAGCAAACCACCAAGATCACCGATATCAACGGCTGGTCGAGGGACGGAAGCGGTTGCGTCATTCCTTCGGACAACTACGGCAATTTTTCGAATGTCACGATCATGGTGCCGGACAACGATACGGGCTCACTCAATTACAACCCGTCGTGGACGACGAATGTCAGCTACACCAGCACGGCAGACCCCGGTGACAATGGGTGTTTGAATTAGCCCACGGCACCGTTCACGGATGAAGAACACCAGCCAGGCGTAGGGTGTTAACGACGCGCCGCAGTGGAACGCCGCCGGCGCCGTTGCCCTGTCACCTAATCTCATACCGCTGTCGTCTTTTTGTCATACACGCCGCCTAGCATGGCTGTTCCCAAGAACACCAAAGCAGGAGCCCCCTTATGAAGTCCCCGAACCTCGTCGCGTTGTTGGCCGCAACGCTGAGCAGCTTGCTGGCTGCACAAGCCGATGCCGCACCCCAATTTGTTAATGGCGTTGTGATTCCCGGCGAGACGCTGGATCGCACGCAACAGCCGGGCGCCAATCAAGGACGCTTCGGCTTTTTCTCGGACCTTTACTACGATCCCGCTCGTGGGGAATGGTGGGCGCTGTCGGATCGCGGTCCCGGTGGCGGTTTGCTCGATTACGCCACACGTGTGCAGCGCCTGGATATCAATCTTGATCACAAAACCGGCGCCATCAAAGAAGTTCAGATCAAAGAAACCATCAAGTTCACCGACCCGTTTGGCATTCTCACCCCTCCCGACAACCCCGGCGTGGCCGAACCCCAGGCGCTGAACGGCCTGAATCCGCTGGAACTCAACGGCAGCGTTGGCGTGCTAGGCCGCAGCTTCGATCCGGAAGGCATCGTGATTGATCCACGCACCGGGCTGCTGATCGTGTCCGACGAATATGGTCCTTCCTTGTATATATTTGATCGTCGCGGCCGTTTGCTGAAAGCGTTCGAAACTCCAGCTAATTTAAAGCCAAAGCTGGCTGATGGCACGACGCTCGATTATGTGTCCGACCGCGGCGCGCTGCGTTTCGGCCGCCAAGATAATCGCGGCTTTGAAGGCATCGCTATCACGCCCGACGGCAGCCGCATTTACGCCGTACTGCAAGATCCATTGGTCAATGAGCCCGGCCCGAACAATGGCCGCGATGGACGCAACGTGCGCGTGGTGGTGTTCGACAACAATTTTTGGAGTGCCACTTACGGCAAGAGCATCGCTCAGTACGCCTACCAACTCGAACTGCAAGCCGATGTGCGTGCGCGCATTCTCGCCGCCGGCGGTGCTGCCACCGCCACCGATCCACGGCAGGGCCGCAATCTTGGGCTGTCCGCTATTGTCGCGATCAACCGCTACGAATTCCTAGTGATCGAACGCGACAATCGCGGCCTGGGCGTTGACGATCCGGCGGGTGCCAATGTGGTGGGCTCCAAGCAAGTATTCAAAATCGACATTCGCGGCGCGACTGATGTCACCGGTGTGGCCCTGCCAATAGACGATCTACCAGCGGGCGTCGTCGCAGTAAGCAAGTCCTCCACCTTCATCGATCTCGCCGCCAATACGCTACTGCCCAACAGCAAAATCGCCGAGAAATGGGAAGGCCTGGCCATCGGCCCGAAACTCAAAGACGGCGCGCGCGTCATCATTGCCGGCAACGACAACGACTACTCCGTGACGCAAACCGGCGCAGGCACACAGTACGACGTGTACGTCGACTTCCTGGGCAACAGTCTGCGCCGCGATCTCGATAACCCCACGCAACTCGACGGTGTCGAAGTCGGCGCAGTGCCCACCGGCTACTCGCTAATCCCTGGCGTGTTGCATGCGTATCGCGTGCTCAGCAACGATCTGCCCGGTTATGTTCCGCCAGGTTGGTGGTGGCGTGATCACGATCACGGGTTTGATTGGCACTGAGTTTCTGCACGACGGTGCCGATGAGGGAGTTTGAATAGAAGGTTGCGATAACAATCAATGGGCCGGGTCTTGATACCAAGACCCGGCAGTGTCTCGCGAGAACCTCTTTAGGGAAGGTCTGATTAACTGCATTTAGGATGCTTCGACTCCGCTCAGCGACCGGAAAACTGCGCATCTTTCCGGTCATCGAGCGGAGTCGAGATGTCTTGATGGGGTGCGGTGCCGTGGGGTGCGGTGCCGGGTCGAAGGTTCGAAGTTATTTAAGTTAATTGTGGGCAGCGCAGCTAAAGGCATGCGAAGAGAAATACGTATGAACCTACGGACCGGCACCATTCACTCACAGGTCGGCTGTCTACGATGATTGATCGATCCGGGCACGATTCCCGGTGGTCACGCGATGCCACGAGCATTCGTGACCAACCGAGGCGACGCA